>JAZQKM010000048.1:0-17556 GCA_045542155.1 Eubacteriales bacterium | reverse complement strand
AAAGCCCCCCATTGAGGTTCACCAGGTTACCGATGCCGTATGGCAAGGCCGTGCCAACCGCAAAGAGGCAGAGCGCGTAGTTGAACTCATTAAAGAGTTCTTTGCAACAAGACAGAACAACGAGACCATTGGCGTTATCGCATTCAACGTATCGCAACGCGATATGATTTATGACGTAATTGATGAGGAATCTGTCAAGGATCCCAAGTTCGGCTCTACTGTTCGCGCGGAAATGAACCGCAAGGACAACGGTGAGGACACAGGCTTCTTTGTTAAGAACATTGAGAGCGTTCAGGGTGATGAACGTGACGTGATTATGTTCTCTATCGGCTACGCCAAGAACACAAGCGGACGCCTCATTCATAACTTTGGTTGGCTCAACCAAAAGGGTGGCGAAAACCGCCTCAACGTTGCCATTAGCCGTGCAAAGAAGAAGATCCACATTGTAACATCCTTCCGCCCTGCTGAACTCATGCTGGACGATGCCAAGAACGACGGTCCTCGTATTCTGAAGAGATACCTCGAATACGCCTTTGCGGTCAGCCGCGAGGATAGAGACGAGGCAGAGATGATTCTTCGCTCCTTTGGCGAGACCTACGGCATTGTTGCCGCGCCTCTTGAAACAGAGTTCGCTATGCGTGTTGCCGACGCTCTGCGTGAAAAAGGCTACGATATTGATACCCAAGTCGGTATTGGTGGCTACCGCATTGACATTGCCGTTCGCAAGGGTGGCAAGTACGTGCTCGGCATTGAGTGCGACGGTAAGCTTTACAGCGTGGCATCCTCTGCCCGTGAGCGCGATTACCACCGCCAAAAATACCTTGAATCCCGTGGATGGAAGATCAAGCGTATTTGGAGCATGGACTGGTGGAGAGATCCGCAACGCGAGATTTACAACATTTGTGAGATTGTTGACAGTCTCTAAATCAATAAAAAGGATGGGCAAGCCCGAAGGCTTGCCCATCCTTTTTCGGTTTCATTATCTCTTGGTGGTAACGGCAACCTTGCCGCTGTTGGTCTTAACATTGATTTTGATGCCGTTCGTGCCGCTGACGTATGTATTTCCCTCTTGTGTCACGGGGAAATCGATGGTCGGTGTGCCGCCGCGACGGCTTTCGTGTGTAAGTGTGAAAGCAGTGGCTTCGGGAAGCTCGATTGTAACATCTCCCGAAGCGGTTTTGACATCGATATTATCTATGATAATATCGGAAATCATCACGTTAGAAGAAATGGCGTTGATATTGAGCGTTTGCAGCTGCCCCAAGAGCTTTTCGGGGATGCGGAGAATGAGGTCTTTTTCCTTATCCTTATTTGCCCCAAAGAACGAGGACGAGCCGCGATATTTGATGGAGAGTGTTTTGCCATCCTCGCTGACAAACCAATGCACTTTTGTCTTTTCGCTCAGCTCCGCAGGGGCTTTTTCGGTAACCGAAACGTAGGCATCTTGACAGATGACAACGGTGACGTTCCCATCTATCCAGTCGAGGTCAATCCTCTCCAAATTGGGGGCGGCAATGGTTCCCTCTCCCGTTTGATAGCCGCTATCATCATAGCGATAATTGGTCCACCCGAGGTTCCACTCTCCTTTGCCGACAAGGCCGTTGAGGACTCCTGCCGCAATGGCGCACAAGAGGATTCCGCCAATGATAAAGGCAGTGTATTTAATGATTTTCTTTTTGTCCATAGTGGTCTCCTTTGTTAACGTAAACGGTTCATTTTGTCGGTTTCTATAACATTCCCCAGCGTGTAAAGCAACAACGCGGCATCGGCATTGCAAACGCGAGAATGAATGCTGACATCGGTATAGTCGGTGCGAGGCGAGGAAAGATTATATAAAACAAGATCAAAGTGCTGTGCCAAAAAAGGGGCTACGGAATTGGCAAAGCTATCCTTGAATATAGCAAGCTTTGGGCGGTCTCTACCGTCCTTTTTTGTGACAGTCACCACGTCGTGCGTGCCGTCGAGAAAGACGGAATATTTGTCGTTTCCATCGAGATGCGCGCGGTTGTAAAATCCATCTTCCAAGGTTCTGCCGTCGGCAGTAACGAGGAAATCATCCTCGTTGCCAAGAAGCCATAGCTCCACACTATCGGGTTTTACAAAATGAAACCCCGATTTTGATGCAAAAGTGCCGTAAAAATCCTTTGAAACGGTCTCTTTTTCAAAATTTCCCTCGGGAATAATATCCCTTTCCATGTCAAAAGCCTTCATAATTTCGCAGTAGGCATAGTATGCACCAAGCGTCGTCCAATGGTGGTCGGTGCGGTAATAGACGTATTCGCCGTTCTCATAACGGTTGCGATAGGTTGGAACGAGGTCGAGATAATTGACAGACTCGTCCACGTTCTCTCGCAAGGCTACAAGCATTGCATCACTCTCGTCTGTGGGATACAGAAAAGCGGATGCGGCAACGTCGGCGGTTCTGCCTGTAAGAAAAACGGTAAAAGGAATTTCGATATTCTTGGCGACACGATTGATACCCTCGGCGGCATTTTTGAGGTGCTCGGCATCAATGACGTCGCTATCCTCTGCCGCATCTTTATCAATACGCGCGGTGGCAAAAAGTCGCTTGGCAAGCTGACCGCTACGGCCAATAAGGATGCCATTATTTTCGCCCTTTCCCGAGAGGAGTTCAAGCGTGCCTTTGAGAGTGACAAGCACATCTCGCGCCACAAATTGGTCGGCAAAATAGTCGTTGTAGGCGCTTGAAAGCTCGCCTGAAAAAAGTTTATCTTTATCAAAACGCGGTAGCGTTTGTAGGGCGCGGTTCTCACGCGCGGAAAAATCATTATCGGGGATAATCCAAAAGGCAATCGCCGTAAAACAAAGAAGCAAAACGAAGCTGACGACGGTTGCAATGCACTGTCGGTGTTTCATTTTTTGTTTCGCGCGAATGCGCTTCCCTTCTAAATCGGTTTGTTAAAATTGCGTGTACTCAAAGGGGCTAAAGGTAGAATCCGCCAAATACGCCACACACACAGCAAAAAGTGCAAGACAAAGGATAATTGTTGCGGATTGCAATCGCGGATGTCTTGCTTGTGCGTTCTTCCAAATGCGGTTTGGAAGAGGCGTTGCGCCAATGGCGGAAACAAGAATCAGCGGTGCCAAGCGTATCAAGGTATAGAGCGCGGTAGAGGTTGCAAAGCTTTCAATTCCCACTCCAAACAGGGCTAAAAACGTGAAAAACGCGGCTCCCAAGTCGTTGTGAGAGAAAATTAAAAACCCCACACCGATGAGAAAAAGTGAATAGAGATGCGCAAAAAAGCGCGGCGAATTTTCTAAAAATTTGAGCAGGAATGCGCGTTCTAATATCAAAATGATGGCAAAATAGACGCCCCAGAGCACAAAATTCCAATCCGCTCCGTGCCAAAAGCCTGTGAGTAGCCATACAATGGCAAGGTTACGATAGCGTTTGAATGTCCCCACGCGGTTGCCGCCAAGCGGAATATAAACATACTCACGAAACCACGAAGAAAGCGAAATATGCCACCGCCGCCAAAACTCGGTAATACTCTTTGAAATATAGGGATAATTGAAGTTTTCGGGAAAGCGAAAGCCGAACATTCTGCCAAGTCCGATTGCCATATCGGAGTATCCCGAAAAGTCGTAGTAAAGATGCAAGGAATACAAAATCACTGTCAACCACGCGCCCACAACGGTGGGTTGCACGGCGCCACTGTCCTGAAAATAGACAAATCCTGCCGCCAAGGCATCTCCAATAAGCACCTTTTTGGCAAGCCCCACAACAAAGCGCAAAATGCCTGCGGCGAAATCGTCAACGTTCTCTCGGCGAGAGGTGAGCTGTTCGTCAATTTCGGTATAACGGACGATAGGCCCTGCAATCAGTTGCGGAAAGAGGGTGACATACGCACCAAAGTTGATATAATTTCTTTGTGCCTCACAGTCTCCGCGATAAACGTCGACGGTGTAGGAAATGATTTGAAAGGTGTAAAAGGAAATTCCTATGGGCAGCACCAAGCTCGCGATTGTGGGAATGTTGACCTTTGGCAGGCGCGAAAGATTGAGAGCAAAGAAGTTATAGTATTTGAAAAAGAACAAAAACGAGAGACTGACGCACACCGAAATCGCGGTAAAAATCTTTGCTCGGCGCGATTTTTCTTCGCGGTATTCCCCTATCGAAAGCCCAAACAGATACGCAAGTGTAAGAGATGCAAGCATTAAAAGCACATAAATTGGCTCTCCCCAAGCGTAAAAGAAGAGACTGACGAGGAAAAGGACGAGATTTTTCCCCTTTCGCGGCACAATAAAGTAAATCAACCAAACCGCGGGCAGATATGCAAATAAAAAAATCAGAGAGGAAAATACCATACTCTCATAGAACTCTCTTTCTTTCTTTTATTATACAGTATTCGCGCTTTGTTGTCAAGAAATACACGAAGAAAAAATAAAGGAGCGCCCACGTGCGTGGGCGCTTGAAAAATATTTAATTTAACGTAATAACACCGTCGGAGCAAATGACCTCTTTGGCGGGAATGTTAATCGTCCAACCGGCACGATCGATGATGGCATTCCATTGCTCAACCGTTCCACCAAAGGTAACGCTCTCAAGAGATGTGCAACCATCAAAAACTCTCGTATCGATTTGTGTGACACTTGCGGGAATGATAACGCTTATAAGGTTTGTGCAACCGTTGAACATATTAAAGCTAATCATCTTGATACCGTTCGGAATTGTGATGGAAGTAATACCGGTGCAACCTTGGAACGCACCGCTTTGAATAATTTGAACGCCGTTTGGAATTGTAACCTCTGTAAGACTTGTGCAATTCTTAAACACGTCGCTACGAATATACAACACACTACTCGGTATTGTAACCTCTGCAAGACTGGTGCAATCTACAAATAGACCGTTCAGCTCGATGAGCCCCTCGGGAAGCTTTACGCTGACAAGGCTGACACAATCCTTAAACGTCCAATCGCCGATTTCTGTAACGCTATTGGGAAACGTGATGCTCTTGAGTGCCGTGCAGCCTCTAAAAACGTTTCGGTCAAGGGTTGTAACGCTATCGGGAATGGCGATATATTCAAGCGCGGTGCAATCTCGGAACAGCTCATAGCCCAAAATTGCAACACTGTTCCCAAGTGCGACATTTGTCAAAGAGGAACAAGTATGAAAGGTTTCCCTGCCGACTTCTACCACACCGTTACCGATAACAACACTTTGGAGCGACTTACAATGACCGAATGCATAATTGCCAAGGGTTGTAACACTATCGGGAATTATCATACTCGTCAGAGCACTACACCTCTCAAATGCGGCGCCTCCAATCGTAATCACCCCTTCGGGAAGTATGATTTCTTGCAAAGAATAATCCTGACAAAAAGCTCCTGAGCCTATTTCTTGTAAAGAAGCACTTAACTTTATTTTTTGCAGCTTACTACAATATGCAAAGGAACGCTCTCCTATCGTTATTACACCATCGGGAAGGGTTATTTCCGTAAGATAAGAACAACTGTCAAACGCGTATTTGCCAATGCTTGTAACGCTATCGGGAATAACAACGCTTGTAATATCGCAATCGTTAAATGCGTAATCCACTATGCTCGTTCCACCTGTTAAAATTACCTTTTTTAAGGTTTTGGGAACTAAACTATTGTATTGATCATAATATTTTTGATCATTTAAAGTATAGCCAAAAATATAGCCAAAATAAACGTACGTGGTTCCGTCCCTTGTCGCTCCCAAAAAAGGAAGCGTTATAGTTTCAAGGCTGTTGCATTCATAGAATGCCCCTTCTCCAATACTATTCACACTATCGGGAATGACAACGCTTTTAAGGGATGAACATTCTTGAAATGCGTACGCACCAATATCGACAACACCGTTGCCGATAACAAGGGTTGCAAGTTGCGTGCACTTAAAAAAAGCACCTACCTCAATACTTGTAACACTATCGGGAATGACAACGCTTGTAAGAGATGAACATTCTTGAAATGCCACATCACTAATATAGGTAATTCCGTTGCCAATAACAAGGGTTGAGAGTTTGGTACATCCTAAAAAAGCCCCTGCCCCCATACTTATAACACTATCGGGAATGACAACGCTCGTAAGGGATGAGCATTGCTTAAATGCGTACGCACCAATATCGACAACACCGTTCTCTATAACAAGCGTTGAAAGTTGCGTGCATCCGTCAAAAGCCCCTTCCCAAATACTTGTAACAGTATTGGGAATGACAACGCTTGTAAGGGATGAACATTGTTGAAAAGCATACTCGCGAATATCGGTAACACCGTTGCCGATAACAAGAGTTGAGAGTTGGGTACACCCCAAAAAAGCCCCGCCACCGATAGTTGTAACGCTATCGGGAATGATAACACTTTGCAAAGACTGACAGCCATTAAATGCAAATGTACTGATTACCGTAACACTATTCGGTATCATTACACTCGTCAACTGTTTTATCTTGTAAAATGCAAACCCGCCGATTTTCACAACCGTATCTCCCTCGGGAGAGGTAGATGGAATCACAATATCGGTATCGGTGCAGGAACCAATTCCGTTAACGTAGCAGGTACCGTCACCGTTGGATGTAAAGTCAAGACCTTGCGAAGGGGATGCGCTTTCTGGGAGTGTTATTTCGGGCGTCGTCTCTTCAGGAGTTGTCTCTTCGGGAGTCGTCTCCTCGGGAGTTGTTGCCTCAGGAGTCGTCTCTCCGGGAGTTGTTGCCTCAGGTGTCGTCTCTTCGGAAGTTGTTTCCTCGGGGGGGGTTGATGAAAGCGTGCTTACTTCGGGAGAAGTCTCTTCGGAAAAATTGGGGTTTTTGTTACATGCAGCAAGCATCATTATAATACCAAGCAACATGCAAAGCAAAACGGAAATTTTGAGAATCTTTTTCATTTTCTTTCTCCTTCCTTCTATTGAAACCTACATTTAGGGGTTCTACTTCAATAAACGAAAAGTAGAATACTCATATCACACGTTTTCCAAAAATATTTATTAAATTCTTTAGAAATTGCTCTGCAAACGTTTTTTAGAAGGAGTGCGGGGGAACAAATTCCTTTCGGAAAGGTTCCCCCGCATCATTTCTAAATACTATTATGCCTTGCCAACGGAACCGAAGAGTTCCATCTTTTCTTTAACGGTTGCCTTGATAGCTTCAACGCCGGGAGCGAGGAGCTTACGTGGGTCAAAGCCCTTGCCGGAAAGATCCTTGCCTGCCTCAACGTATGCGCGGGTAGCAGCTGCAAATGCGAGCTGGCACTCGGTGTTAACGTTGATTTTGGAAACGCCAAGGGAGATTGCCTTCTTGATCATATCCTCGGGGATACCTGTGCCGCCGTGCAGAACGAGAGGCATTTCGCCTACCTTTTCGGAAACGGCTGCGAGAGTTTCAAAGGAAAGTCCCTGCCAGTTTTCGGGGTACTTGCCGTGAATGTTGCCGATGCCTGCTGCAAGCATGGTAACGCCGAGGTCTGCAATCATCTTGCATTCGTTGGGGTCTGCACACTCGCCCATACCAACAACGCCGTCTTCCTCACCGCCGATAGAGCCAACCTCTGCTTCAAGAGAAAGTCCCTTCTCTTCGCAAACAGCAACAAGCTCTTTGGTCTTTGCTACGTTCTCTTCGATGGGATAGTGAGAACCGTCGAACATAATGGAAGAGAAACCAGCCTCGATGCACTTGTAGCAGCCCTCGTAGGAGCCGTGGTCGAGGTGGAGCGCTACGGGAACGGTGATCTTCAATTCGTCGATCATCGCCTTAACCATATTGGTAACGGTTTTAAAGCCGCACATATACTTGCCTGCACCCTCGGATACGGCGAGAATAACGGGAGAATTCATCTCTTGTGCGGTTTGAAGAATGGCTTTTGTCCACTCGAGATTATTGATATTAAACTGACCTACTGCATAGTGACCTGCCTTTGCTTTGGTCAACATTTCTTTTGCCGAAACTAACATTTTAAGTCCTCCTGAATTTTGTTCAATTAAACAATAACATTATATACCAAAACGCGAAAAAAATCAAGAGTTTTTTTCATTTCCTAAAAACTTTTATAAAATTTTGATGATGTGCCCAAAAAGAAGGCATACTAAACGCGTATTTTGTAGAAGTATGAGAGGTGATGTTGTTGGAAAATGATGTAAGATATCAAAAAATGACAGAAGCCCCCGTTGGCAAAACAATTTTGGAGCTGTCGCTCCCCAACACTGTGGGACTTTTGGTAATAGCAGCGTATTCTCTGGCTGACTCCTTTTTTGTCTCGGAATTGGGAACACAGGCGGGCGCGGCTATCGGCGTAGTCTTCCCTCTCCCCGTGCTCATGCAAGCCGTTGGATATACCTTGGGGTTAGGTGCCGGAAGTAGGCTTTCTCGCGCACTCGGTAAGCGCGACAGAGACACAGCATCCTCACTTGCCGCAAGTGCTATTGTTTGGTCCCTCCTTTTGGGTGGCGGCATTTCCGCTTTGGGACTTTGGCAAGAAGAGGCTCTGCTCCGCCTATTCGGTGCTTCCAAGGATATTATAGACATCGCACGAGCCTATCTGACACCTCTGCTTTGGTCAACTCCCGCGATGTGTCTTTCCTTTGTGCTCAGTCAGCTTTTGCGTGCCGAGGGCTTGGCGACTTATTCGATGATAGGTCTTGCCGCAGGCAGTATTTGCAATATCATTCTTGACCCGCTTCTCATATCGGGGGTTGGAATGGGCATTGCAGGTGCATCTACCGCAACGCTCATCAGTCAGAATTTGAGTGCGGTGATACTGTTATCCGCCTATGTTTTTCATAAGAGCCATTTGCGACCGTTTTCGCATTTGGGAATACGAAGCTTTTTGCTTTTTGGAAAAATCTTTGTAACAGGCCTTCCCTCTCTTGCGCGGCAAGGACTTTCGGGGTTGGCAACTATTCTCATCAATCACGCGGCAGCGGAATACTCGGATGCGGCCGTCTTGGCGCTCTCACTTGTAGCGCGTGTATTCCTTTTGGTATTCAGCCTCTGTCTTGGAATTGGTCAAGGTATGATGCCCGTGGTAGGTTACAGCCACGGTGCGGGAAACAAAAAGCGACAAGAGAATGCCTATCGCTTTGCAGTAAGACTTTCGGGTGCCGTAATGTTTGCTATTTCTATTCCTCTCGTTATTTGGGCGCCCGAGGTAATTTCCCTCTTTCGGGATGATAGCGAGGTTATTCGCATCGGTGCCTTTGCTCTGCGCGCGCAAAGTGCTATTCTGTTCACGCACGGGCTTGTGACCTGTAGCATTCTCTATTTGCAAGCTATCGGGCGCGCGTTTCTTGGTACGGTTCTTGCCGCCGCGCGGCAGGGTTTCTTCTTTTTGCCGCTTATTTTTTTGTTGCCTGCAAAATTTGGGCTTTTGGGGCTTTGCTTGGCACAGCCTGCGGCAGATGCGGTGACATTTTTGTTCGCTTGGGGCATCAAAAAAGTCAAAATAAAAAAGCAGGTAACAAAAGTTACCTGCTCAACGTAAAAACGACGGTGGATTTTTGTTTTCGTGTTGCGAAAAATCAGCTGCAAGCAGTTGTTTGAGTGTTGCAACGTCGATGTTTTCGATTGCTTCTTTGGCATATTCCAACAAATAGCGAAAGATATCGGGTTGTGAAATGCGTTGCAGAGGTCTCGCGTCGCGATTTTCCAAATAGATACTCAATCCTTCCCAAAAGCGGAAAGGTGACGGCATCAGGGGTGTGAGATACCACAAAGCGTGTGCAAAGCGTCCGCTTTCAAGATAGCGGTCAAGCACCTCTGCGATGTGTGTGAGGCGTTGCATCTCTTCGTATTTTATCCACTTGCTTTGCAGAACCGTATAGGGCGGTGTGGGGAGATAGCGGTATTCGTATTCCTCTGCCCTTTTGCGTAGCTCGGTGCCGTGTAGCAATTTGAGAAAACCAAGTTGTAGCATATCCGACGAGCCATAGGCATCGTCAAAGGATTTTGCAAAGGATGCGTAATCCTCATACGGAAGCCCTGCAATGAGGTCGAGGTGGACGTGCACGTTGCCGACCTCGCGGATGCGTCTTGCGGCACCGATGACCTTGTGTGCATCAATATGGCGAGATGAGGCTGCAAGCGTCTCTGTATTGGTGCTTTGCAGACCGATTTCAAGCTGTACCTTTCCCTTTGGAAAACGGGAAAGAATATCGAAGCTTTCCTCGTTAAGAAGCGTTGCACAGATTTCAAAATGATAGCTTTTGGTATATTTTTCGTCGAGAAGTGCCTGCCAGATGGCGTTGGCACGTTTGACGTCGGCATTGAAGGTGCGGTCAACGAATTTGATAACCTTGCAATTTGCGTGTATTTTTTCAAACGCTAACAGTTCTTCAAGCGTTTGCTCCACACTTTTGAAGCGCACGCCGTGTGTTGCGGATGAGAGACAATATGCGCAGGAATAGGGGCAACCGCGCGAGGATTCATAATAGAGAATGCCGCCCGTCTCTTCTCCCTCTCGGTAGTGTATGCCCACATCGGCAAAGGTGACGGCATCACCGCCCGAAACGCGGAGATACGCTCTCCCCTCTTTGATGGCTTGGCACAGAGAAAGCATTGCTTCCTCGCCCTCGCCGCGCACAATGGCATCTATCCAATCAAGTCCTTCAAAGCGTTCAAGACCGTAGGAAACCTCGGGGCCGCCAAGCACGATTTTGCTCTTTGGCAATAGACTTTTCAACGTTTGGGCAAGTGCGAGCATGGGTTCGATGTTCCAAATATAGCAGGAAAAACCGTAAATATCGGCGCGTTGGCGGTACAAATGCTCTAAAATATGCGAGGTGCGGTCGCGCAGAGTGTGCTCGACGAGCACAACCTCAAAGCCTGCCCGCTCCAAAGGGTCACGCAGACAGCGAATGGCTAAATTGGAATGGGAAAAAGAGCCGTTCATTCCAAACAGTACGACTTTCATACGCTCCCCTCCTTTCGTTTGGTTTTGTTTTAGCTTTTATAAGTCCACACGATGCCAAAATCGGTCTTTAAAATTTCGTACAGACGGTCATCGGTGACGTTTTCTTCGATGTGGGTAAGCTCTCCGTTCTCGAAAACCTTATAGTCGCGGTCGTTGATAGCACGGCGACCGTTTGGCGTTTTGATAGCTACCATTGGCGACTTGTTAAAAGGAGACGCGGGATGCTTTTCGCAATAAAACGAGGGTTGGATAAAGTCGATATCAAGCTGCTCTTCCTCGGTAAAAGCATAATAGGGTTGCCACTCGCCGTCAACCTTTTCTTCAAGCACCCAACCGAAAAAAGCGTCTTTGGCAAAACGGAAAGAGCCGTTGGAGCAGGTTTGCTCAATGCCCTCTTTCAAAAGGAGAGGGTTGCGAGGTGCTTCGATGCCGATGCCGACCTCGACAACATAACGCTCGCCATCACATTCTGTAACAACCACGCGGTGACGGCGCACAGGAATTTCTTTTTCGCCTTTTAGGAAGCGCGCAAAATAATTTTTCGTCTTGAACCCAAGCTCACAAAGAAGCATAGAGATAGCACCGCCAAGCTCAAAGCAATAGCCTCCGCGGTGATTGATAACAATTTTTTGATAAAGGGCTTCTTTTGAGAGGTCGATGGGCTCGCCGTTCAGAATATCCAAGTTCTCATAAGGAACGGTGCAGATATGGTTGTGTTGCAAGGCTTTTAAAAATTCGTATGTATGCGATACATTCGAGGATGTCATACCAATGCGTTCAAGATAGCGGTTTGCGTTCATTTTTTGTCTCCGTTTTGTTACTTCCCTTGTATTATAGCATAAAAAGTAAAAAAAGTAAAGAGGACGAACACAGTTCGCCCTCTTTTTGTAATAAATCACTCTTTTTTAGCAAAGAGTTTTTGACAAAACGCCTTTGTAAATGCCTCTTTGGCTGCAAAATCCATTGCCGAGGAGTAGATATCCTCAAGACGGAAATGCACCTCTCTCACCTTTTCGAGAGCATCGAGGGCCTCTGCACGAAGTGCACGGCTGATACGGTCGATAGAACGAAGCTCACCGCGCACACGCTTCATGGATGCCGTATCGACAAAGCGGCGCAGAGAAATGCGGTGGTGCGGATAGTCACATTCTTCCTCGGGGCAAGCAACAAAAGCCAATCCACTCTCGCACAAGAACAAACCGTCTATTTTTTCTGCCTCGACGGGGTCGTGCGAAATACGAACCGAAAGGTGCTTTTCGACTGCAAGCTTGCCGAACTCCATCATCAAATACTGCGCCGCCCCGTGGCAATCGGCAACAACATAGATTTCCTTTGCTTGATAGAAATAAGTATCCAACCCAACCTCTCCACGCATACCGACAGAGTGCATCAGCGCAGGTTCTGCCGAATAAAAGTCCCCGTCGGGCAGGTCTTTGAATAGCTTTTGTGCCAATACAGCAATCTTTTTGCGGTTGATATAGGGGGCAACAAGCAAATCGCGGTTGGCGCGCATATCACCAAATCCGCTCAAATAACGGTAAGCACGGCGATAACCGTCTCCTTTTTCGCGGTTGAGCTGCTCTATCTCTACGCGGCGTGCAGCAAGCGCATCACTTTTCCAAAACTCTCCAAGGTTAACGATATCCTCCCAAGCTCCCGGGCAAATAGGCTCAAAAAGATGCGGTGCTGTGGCATCTAAAAGTGCAATGCTCTCTCTACCCTCTTTTGCAAGGATGACAGCATCGAGTGAGTCAGGGTCGGACGAGCAATAGATGTATTCGCATTTCCAACCGTCGGCAATAGCACTTTCAGAAACCTCATACAAAAAGCGGCTCTTGCCCGTTCCCGGTCCCCCCTTAATTGCCCATATATGTCCTATGCGCGAAGTGCGAAAGACCTCCTCATAATAGCTGATAAAGCCCTTGGTACTGTTGGATGCGGCAAAATAGGCATCCCGACCTATGGTTCTGATACTCATATTCATTCTCCCCCATTCTATTTTGCTATTATTGTATGCGCGAGAGAACGAAATGTTCTACTTTTTTGGGACGATGCATATAGTAAATCAAAAAGCCATAGGAGACAGAATGCAGAATATTCAAATTGCATACAAGCCGTCCTCCCTGCCCGCCGTTTTACGCGGATGTCTGCCACCGCACTTTTGTGATGCGATTTTGCGCACGGGGGCAAACCCCATCGAGGAGATTCGCCTGCACCGCGGTCGCACCCTGACTGTAACCTCAAGACAAAAAAATCTCGGTTGCGGCATTGTAGTGGGCGAGCGCGAAATACAGGAGATTTTCAGTCGCATGTGCGGTGGCTCCCTCTATGCCTACGAACAGACCATTCGGCAAGGATACATTCCCCTAGAAGGCGGTATTCGCGTAGGCGTTTGCGGAAGCGCCGCTTGCGAGAGTGGAAAAATCATTGGTGTGCACAACATCACAGGGCTGATGATTCGCATTCCGCATGCGATAGGGATTGATACAGAGGCTCTTTTGCGCACTTTTTTTGCCGACCGCGCACAGCGCGGAATGCTGATATATGCCCCACCGGGGGTTGGCAAAACCACGCTTTTACGCTCCATAGCAAAAGACGTCTCCTCTCCTCATTACGGGCGACACACCGTAATTGTGGATACACGCGGTGAATTGAACGTAGAACTGAACGATTCTTCGCTCAATCTTGACATAATGAGTGGATACCCGCGTGACGTTGGCATCGAAATTGCCGTGCGCACTCTGGGAGCACAACTCATCATTTGTGATGAAATTGGCAGTATGGCAGATGCACGCGCCACACTGGGAGCTGCAAACTGTGGGGTTCCGCTCATTGCTTCGGCGCATGCCGCCTCTCTTGGGGAGCTTTTGGAGCGTCCCGCAATCAAGATTTTACACAGGGCTTACGTTTTTGGAAAATACGTCGGTCTTTCGCGCCGCTCCGTTGGCGGATTCGATTACAATATTAGTGATTGGCGCGATATTCCTTTGCGCAAGGAGAAATAAAATGCTAAAATTTTTAGGAGCCTTGCTCGTGCTTTCGGTCGGCATTTTTGCCGCCTTTGTTTCGGTGCAGTATGAAAAAAAGCGGCTAACGGTTGTGGACGGTTGGATTGACCTCATCCTCTATATTCGGGGGCAAATCGATTGTTACCTTTTACCGCTTGATGAAATTCTCTCGAGCGGAGACCGTGCCCTTTTTGAGGCTTGCATGTCCCCCTCGAATGCGGCAAACCTGCCTGCTATTTTGGATGCCTCGCAAATCTATCTCGACGGAGATGCCAAGCGCACCTTGGAAAGCTTTGTGCGCGAAATCGGCGCGGGATACCGCGAGGAACAAATCAAACGGTGCGACTTTTTTATCGCTTCCTTGCGCGCACAGCGCGAGCGAATTGCCGCCGCACTCCCCTTGCGTGTGCGCCTTTGTGCAACGCTTTGCATCTGCATCTCCCTTGCAACGGCTATTCTCTTATGGTAAATTAGAAAGATTCGGAGAAATAAGATGGATATTTCCTTGATTATAAAAATTGCAGGCATTGGAATACTGGTATCGGTTGCCTCACAGATTTTAAGTAAAAGCGGACGTGACGAGCAAGCTATGCTTGTAACCATTGCGGGAATTATTGCGGCTTTGATGCTCCTCATCTCGCAAATCAGCGAGCTGTTTGATATGATTGTTTCGGCTTTTGGAATGTAGAAATGACAGTTCTCAAATTGTGTATGGTGGCACTTTTGATTTTGGCAAGCTCCACCGTTATCAAACAATGGAAATCCGATTTTTTGCCTCTTGTTCGTATTGGCACTACGGTCCTGTTCGGCACGCTTTTGATTGCGAGTGCCCAACCACTCCTTTCGCTCATAAACACTTTGGCAGGCGAATCGGGAACGCTGAAATACGTAGAAACGATACTCAAAGGACTCGGAATCGTCATTTTGACGCAAATCTCTGCGGATATTTGCCGCGATAGCGGTGAAGGCACACTTGCAGGACATATCGAAACGGTTGGCAAGCTCGAGCTTTTGCTCTTGTGCATTCCTCTCATTGGAGAAATTCTCGCTACTGCCGAAAGACTTTTGGAAATGGGGGGATAGAATGAAAAAACGGTTGTTTTTTGCTTTTTTCTCCCTTCTGCTCTTATTTCCCCTTCTCTCTTGTGTCGCTTTTGCGGATGAAAACAAGGATGCACAAACACTCCCCGACGTCTATGGGGATTTTTTGAACAGCCTGCCGCCTGCCATTTTGGAAAGACTTCCCGCAGGGGCACTTTCGAACAAGACGGAAGAGGTCGGCGGTGCGGTGGGAGAGATGAGTGATTTTTCTTATCTGCTCAAAACTGTGCTCTCATTGATTGGACTTCGCTTGGGAGATTGCATAAGGCTTTTATGCACGGTTGTTGGTATTTTGATTTTATCCTCGATTTGCCGTACGTTTTGTTCCTCGCTCAAAAAGCCCGAAATCGCCCGCGCATTTTCGCTGATGATGACACTGATTATCACCGTAACGATTTTTGGGGCTGGCTTTGGAACGATTGAGAGTACGGTTTCTTATTTTAGAACCCTCAATTCCTTTACCTCTGCCACTGTACCCTTGATGGGAAGTCTGTACGTAATGGGTGGCAATGCCGCGGCGGCTGTGGCAACCTCGGCAGGACTTTCTCTGTTTATGACGGTTCTCGAAAAAATTGTGGGCGGAAGCATTGTTCCCTTTTGCGGAATTTGCTTGGCGTTTTCACTCATTGGTGCTTGCGAGGGTGGACCTCGTTTTGGGGGACTCTTAACAAGCCTTAAAAAGAACTATACTCTAATGCTTTCCTTCTTTATGATGCTACTTTTAGCAATGCTCTCCGCGCAAACCATTCTTGGGGCAAGTCAAGACACGCTTGCTATGCGAAGTGCAAAGTTTGCGGCGGGAAGTATGATTCCCGTAGTGGGTGGCTCGGTTGCCGAGCTCTTGCGCTCGGTGAGCGCAAGCGTCGGCTATATGCGCTCCTCGGTTGGCATTTGCGGTGTTCTTTTATTGCTCCTTTTAATGCTACCAACGCTTGTTGAGCTTCTTTTGGCACGTGCAACCTGGCAGATATGCTCCTCTTTTGCCGAAATTTTAGGGTGTGACGGTGAGCGACGCCTGCTTGACGAGTTCGCCTCTATTAACGGCTATCTCATTGCCGCAGTTGCCATTTGCTCGTCAGTGCTCTTTCTCACCTTTACACTCTTTACGCATTGCGCTACGGCGCTCGCTTGACTTATGGACAATATCAAGACTTATATGCTCTCAATTTTCGCCACCGCACTCCTCATTACGGTGGTAGACATCCTCGCTCCCGCAAGCGCAGGTAGTGGGCTTTCCAAACATCTCAAGCTTGTAACCTCGCTTGTCTTTATTTGTATTCTCATCTCCCCTACTGTCGCTTTGGCAGAACGTCTTGGGGAGTTTGCAAAAGGAAATTGGGAGCTTGGCATAGAGGGAGAAATGGAAGATCATTACTCGGAAGAACTTCAAAATGCGCTTGACAACGCCTCGCGGCAGTATTTTGAGGGAATGCTGACGCAGACACTATGTGAGCAATTTGAAATTGCCGAGGATGACATTCGTACACACGTTGAATGGAGCGGTGATGGCGATAATTTGCGTCCAAAGAAGGTGACAGTCATTCTTTCGGGCAAGGCGATTTGGAAAAATCCTGCCAAAATTGAGGAATACGTTTCTTCCCTTTTGGATTGCGATTGCGTGAGCGCGATTGAATAGAAATTCAAATAAAACAGGAGTTATTATGTTCGATTTTTTGAAAAAAGGAAATGCATCACAAAACGGGCGCTTGCGGCTTTTTCTTTTGCTTGGATGCGGTGTGCTTGGGGTTTTGCTGATTCTATTTGGAAGCAGTGGGAAGAAGGCAGAAAAAACGGCAGACGAGACACCGTACAGCACGTCAACCGACGAGTTGGTAATCTATCAGGACTATTTGGAGTCTCGCATCAAAAAGCTTTGCGAGTCGGTTAGCGGAGTTAAAAACGTGACCGTTGTTGTCACGCTTTCGGGCAGTTTTGAGTCGGTCTATGCCACCGAGTGGCCCGACGGGAACGAGGAATACGTCATTCTCGGAAGCGGTTCTTCCGCCTCGCCCATCTACCTCTCGCGCTCTGCTCCCGAAATTGCCGGCATCGGCATCGTTTGCTTGGGTGGCTCGAATGACAATGTTCGGCGAGAGTTGATTTCGTTGCTTTCCGCAACCTTTCATATCAGTTCTAATCGGATATATATTACAGAGGCGGGATGAGAGGGGCGCGGTTTTGTGGGGGAAACTTCTTGAAAGAAGTTTCCCCAACGCCCCTTTCAAGAACTTTTGCACAACAAATAATGCAATGGATTTGTTAGGTTACGGACAGACAGTCGGCGCGAGGTAAAACCTCGCTTTGGCTACCGCAAACGGTCAGGTAGCGAAGCGGCGCGAGCGTAATGAATGACAGTCCGGTGGACTGTCAGAACGTGAGCGTGACCGAGTCGCAACGAGAACCTCGACATCCCGAAAAACAAGGTTTTTTTGCATCTTACGGCACTCAAAATGCAGGAGAGCAAAAAAGCCTTGATTTTTCTTTTGCCGACGTGTATAATAAAAACAACAAGAACGAAAGGGGAGAATGCATTGAAGCTCACAATTCGAGAAGACCCAAACATCAA
>JAZQKM010000047.1:0-7278 GCA_045542155.1 Eubacteriales bacterium | reverse complement strand
GACGGCGCACTGATTGCGGAGTATTACCGTGAAGAGCCCGACCACGACGTCGTGTTCATCGGCGATTGCGAGGTTTACGAATGCTTTACACCACCCACCTTGTGGCAGGAATACGGCATTACGTCCTACGTGCGCGGCAGCGCGCAACAGCTCATTTGGCAATCCTACTATCTCTTGGAAGAAACTCTTAAGTATGAAACGCCAAAAGCGGTTGTTTTCAATGTGCTTTCCATCAAATACGGCAAACCGCAAAACGAGGCATACAACCGTATAACGTTGGACGGTATGAAATGGTCGAGCAGTAAAGTCGATGCCATTTACGCATCCATGACCGAGGACGAAACCTTCCTATCCTACGTTTTTCCGCTTTTGCGCTATCATAGCCGTTGGAGTGAGATTGGTAGGGAAGATTGGCAATATCTTTTCCACCGTGATACCGTTTCCCATAACGGATACTTAATGCAAACTGCCATTGATCCCAAGGTCAGCGATATGGAGGGGTTTCCACGTGCCGATTATACTCTGCCGAAAATCGGATTTGAATATCTTGAAAAAATGCGTGCCCTCTGCGAGGAAAAGGGCGTGGAGTTTATCCTTATCAAAGCGCCTACCAACAACTGGAAGTACTATTGGTACGATGAGTGGGAAGAGCAGATTGTAGCATGGGCAAATGAAAAAGACGTAGATTACTATAACTTTATTCCCTTAGATGAGGAAATCGGCATCGATTGGAACACCGACACATACGATGCAGGTGTACATCTCAACGTTTACGGAGCCGAAAAAATGACTTCGTATTTTGGCAACATTCTTGTTGAAAAATACGGTTTTACCGACCGTCACGGCGACGCTGAACTCGATGCTGTTTGGGCAGAAAAACTTGCAATCTATCAAAAAGAGAGAAACGGAGAAAAACAATGAAAAAATGTCTCATATATCTCTTGCTTGCAGCAATGCTTCTTTCCTTTGTTGCTTGCACAGAGAATAGCAATCCTTCCGGTGAGGAAGAAAAAACCTACACCTTTACGAGTGGAACGACAAAGATTGCTATCCACGATGATGCAACTCCAATTTTAGAGGCTTTAGGGGAATGGCGCGACTATGCTACGTCTAATTCTTGCCTCTTTAAGGGGAAAGATAAAGTTTATACCTATGCAGGTTTTTCCTTGCAGACTTATCCGCAAGAAGAAAAAGATTTTGTTTATATGATTTCTTTTTACGATGATACTGTGGCAACCGAAGAGGGGATTCGCATTGGAAATACAAAGGAAGATGTTATCAAAGCATACGGAACTCCTGATAAGCAGGATGCCGGCTCTTTGAAATACAGGGCAAGTGAAATGTATTTGGAATTTCTTTTGCACGATGACGGAACGGTAAAAAATATTCGCTACTGTCATCCACTGCAAGAGACGGTTGAAGCGTCATAAAATCAGAGGCACCAAACGGTGCCGCTTTTTCCTTTTGTAGGACATCCTCAATTCTTCATATTTTCTCTTTCTTACTCATAAAAAGGTAAAAAGGAGGCGATTACATTGAATACAACCACCGAAAAACACGGTGCCTGCGTGCGCGAGGGCTATCAAGTGCTTTTGCGTGCCGAGGCAGAGCTTGTTCTGCCCGAGGGGAAGGATGTTATCTGCAACTATTACAGATTGCTTTCGGAAAAATGTATGTCTTGGGCAACCGAGGTTTACGGGGAACGCATCAGACGAGATTTCTTGTCATTGGAGGATTTACACGACCGCGCCCTTTGGCGAGCACAAAAATATCGATTTTTGATGCGGATTCCGTGGCAAAACGAGCATTATATTGCCATTCTTTGCGAATCCTATCTGTTAGGGCAGCGGCAAGAAATGCAAAACAGCTATCATCGACTCTCTCACGTTTGGAATCTCGAGGAAGAGAGCATTTTGCCAATTCCGCAAATTTTGGAGCTGTTTGGGTGCGGTATTAAAATGCGAGAGTTACCCTTTACACCCGAGGGCGTTTATCCCGAGGGTGGAGAGCTGATTTTTTACAAAAATCCAACCGCCCAAACCCCGCTGGCACAAAGCAAAAGCCCTTTTGGCAACACAGAGGATGTCTGCTAAAAACATACGACAAAAAGGACGACATTGTTAAATAATAAATTTATAAAAATCGACAAAAATCGCTTGCAATCGGAGAGTGTTTGTGGTATAATATATGCTAAGGTTATTTTGTCAAAAAATACCAACTCTCCGATATTTTTGTCGGAATAAAAATGACGGGAAACCGCACGGAGGTTTTAATGTCAAGAGAATCAATTAAAATGGTAAAACAAACCGAACAAGAAGCCGAGCGCATCCTGCGCGAAGCGCAAGAGAGGGCCGCAAAAATGGTGGCTGACGCAGAGGCAAACGGAGCCGCTTTGTGCGAGAGCACTGAGGCAGAAACGGTTGCCGCGGCTAAAGAGGTCATCGTGCAACTGCACGAGCGTGCCGAAAATTTGCGCGAGCGACTTGATACGGAAGCGAAAGAGGAAGCGGCGGAAATCGTCCGTCAAGCATCCTTGCGCAAGAGAAGCGCCGAAAAAATCGTTATCAGGGGGTTAGCATCTAAATGTCGATAAGTACAATGAAAAAACTGACCGTCTTAGCCCACGCGAGCGACGCAGATGCCATTGTACGCAGGATGCTCCACCTCAAATGCGTTCAAATTCAACGCTCTATCCCCGAAGCGGGAGAGCTTGCGCTTGAACGTATCGAGAGCGATGGAAAACAAACCGAGATCAGGGAACGCATGGCACACATTGAGGCTGCAATGCCTCGGTTGGCCAAGTACAGCACACGGCGTGGCGGCATAGGCCGTCGCGTGCAGCGCCTCGACCGCGCGGCATTCGTTGCCGACGGCAGGGCAGAGAACGCGTGGAACGCGGTTGAGCGTACGCTTGCGGTAAAGGCTCGCATGGACGAGATCGTAGCCGAGCAAACGCGCAACGAAGCACTTATGCAATCCCTTTTCCCGTGGTTGAACTACGATGCCCCTCTAAATGAGTCGGGCTCTGCGTACACGGCTATGCAGCTGGGAAGCTGTTCGGTCAAACTGTATAACTACGAAGCCTTGGAAGCAGCAGGCGCATACGTTGAAGATGTTTGTGATGATGGCAAAACGCAATACTTTACAGTCACCTATCACAAAGAGGACGAGGAAGCCGTTATGGCGGAACTTGCCAAGTGTGCTTTCCTCAAAGCAGGCTTTTCCGATGTTTCTACCACAGCACAAGCGGCTTACGACGACTTGGAAAGACGTCAAGTGGCACTTGCGGATGAACACGCAGGTCTTGTTGAGGTATTGATGGACCTTGCCGATTCCTTGGACGATATCGAGGTCCTTTACGACGTTGAAGGCACCAATCTCAACATTTGTTTGCAAAAGCAAAAGCTTTATCACACGCAAAACTGCATAGTTCTTGCGGGATGGTTCCCCGAGTCGGCAGAGAAGAAGGTTCTTGAAGGACTTTCCGCATTTGAATGTGCGTGTGAGATTTCCGAACCCGAAGAGGGAGACAACGTTCCCGTATTGCTTCGTAACAATCGCTTCTCGTCCACCTTTGAATGGGTTATCGAGATGTATTCTTATCCCAAATACGGCGGGTTCGATCCCACGCTCATTATGAGTATCTTCTATTTCCTCATTTTCGGCTTAATGTTTGCCGACGTGGGATACGGCTTACTCTTGGTTTTGGCTTGCTTTGGCGGTGTCAAATTGCTCAATCCCAAAGAGGGACTCAAGCGTATGATGCTAATGTTCGGCTACTGTGGAATATCCTGTATCATTATGGGTGTTTTGTTTGGCGGATGGTTTGGCGACCTTCCCGTTGCAATCATGAACAATTTCTTCCCACAGTTTGAGGGACAAGCTCAAAATACGCCAATCGGACATTTCTTTAACAACGGCATATTTTTCAATCCTGTCAGTGCTTCCATTCCATTCCTGTTTGTAGCACTCGGAATGGGCGAGATACACCTTATTGCCGGCATGGCAGTCAATATGGTGCTGACGTGGAAGAGCGGTAAACGCCTCGTAGCACTTTGCGAAAACGTACCTTATTGGGTAATGTTCGCAGGTGTGGATATGATGGCACCCCTTGCGGCAGCGGGAATGATTTCAACAGAACCCCTCGCTCCCCAAACACAAGCGTTGCTCGAAAGTCTTTCGAGTATTGGTCTGTGGGTAATGGTGGCAGGTATTGCAATGATCCTGTTCCTTAAGGGAGTAGGGCAGAGAACCTTCTTTGCTTGGCTTATCAAGGGCTTGGGAGGCTTATATTCGCTCATCAGCTTTGCATCTGACCTGCTTTCTTACTCTCGTATTTTAGCTCTTGGACTTGTTGCAAGCGTTATTGCACAGGTTATCAATATGCTCACAAGTATGGGCTCGTCCGGTCCTATCGGATTTATCTTTATGCTTATCATAATGATACTCGGTCACGGGCTCAACCTCGCAATCAATCTGCTCGGCACCTTCGTGCACGCGGCTCGTTTGCAATATATCGAGTTCTTCGGTAAATTCTACGAGGATGGTGGCGAGGCATTCAAACCTGCACTTCCGGCAGAGGAATATTCGGAAGACACTTCATTTGTACCCAATGTAAACCAATAAATAAAAACAAAAGGAGATTAAAACAATGGAATTCATTAAGGGTCTTTTTACAGGTAATAACCTGGCTATTTTGGGTGCTGCACTCGCAGTCGTTCTTCCGGGCTTCGGTTCTGCAAAGGCAGTTAATATGGTTGCAAGAGCAACTGCAGGGCTGATTTGCGAGGAACCCCAAAAGTACGGTAAATCTATGCTTCTCCAAGCACTTCCTATGACGCAGGGTATCTACGGAATGGTTGTAGCATTTTTGATCATCGTGTTCAGCGGCATTATGGGCGGCACTGCTAACCTCACTGTTGCTGAAGGCTTCTACTATGTGTTTGCTTCTCTCCCCATCGCATTTGGCGGTTGGTATTCCGCACTCAAGCAGGGCGAAGTGGCTGCTGCAGGCGTTTCCGTTCTTGCAAAGAAGCCCGAAGCTGTTGGTAAGGCAGTCATTTCCGCATCCTTCGTTGAGCTTTACGCAATTCTTGCACTGCTCATCTCCATCCTGCTCGTTCTCTGATTTTATCTATTCGATACGCGAAAATATAAAGGAGTTAGCCCGCAATGGCAATTAACGGACTGAATAAAATTACCGATAAGATCCTCTCCGAGGCGCAAGCAAAAGCCGATAAGATTTTGGCTGACGCCCAGGCGGAGTGCGACCGTATCAACGCCGAATATGCCGAGCGTGCCGAAAAGATCCGTTCCGAAATCTCGACGGAAGCCGAAAAGGGAGGAATGGAATACGTAGCGCGCATTCGCTCGACGGCGGCAACATCCAAGCGCAATTTGCTTCTGCAAACCAAAAGCGACCTCATCGACGGTGTTTTTGCAGGTGTTTTGGAGCAAACACGCAATTTGGAACTTGAAAAATACAACGAAATTCTCATAGGACTTTTGTCCGCGGCACTTCTCGAGCAAATCGAATCCGAGGAGATCAGCCGTAGCCTTTACGGTGAGGAAGATGCTCTTGCTCCCGAATCCTATGAGGTTCTTTTCAACCAACGCGACCGCGATCGTTGCGGCAAGCTTGTTATCGAGGGCGTGCAAAAGCATCTGTCGGGCAAGGTATCGGCAGAAAAGCTTTCTTGCCTGAAGCTGTCTACACAAACCGCTAACATCGACGGCGGTCTCATTCTGCGCTGTGGCAGTGTCGAATCCAACTGCTCGCTTGCAATCCTCTTCGCACAGCTGCGCGAAAGCCTCGAATCTGAGGTAGCACGCACGCTGTTCGATGCAAAGGCATAATACAAAGGAGTGCGGGAATAATGGCTGACTATTTATTTGGCAGTGCCAATATACGCACAATGGAAAACGCAATCATCGGGCGCGAGCGCATCGAGAGGTTGCTGAATACCAAAACCACCGACGAGGCGTGGGCGCTTCTTGCGGATTGGGGCGTTACCGTTGTTCGCAATGCTGACGGTGCCCCGATGCGTGAGGAGACTCTTTTGGGCATTCTCAAAGGATCCTATGACCGCCTGACTGAGCTTGCCCCCGATTCGAATGCTCTTCGTCTGTGGCTCTATCCATACGATTGCAACAACCTCAAGGCAGCACAAAAGGCATTCATTCGCGGTATTGACCCTACCTCTATGCTCTTCGATTTTGGCACGCTTTCAGCATCGAATATCGTCAAAATGGTAGAGACGGGTAACTACGAAGGACTCCCTGCAAATATGCAAGAGTGTGCGCAGGTTGCAATGGATGAATATGCAAAAACCAAGAATCCGCAGGTTATCGATCTGATTGTGGACAAGGCCTGCTGGCGTGATATGCTCGATGCAGCAAAGGCATCGGGTGAAGAGTTCGTCATCCGTCTTGTCAAAACACGAATCGATTTGCTTAACACAATGATCGCTCTCCGTATTCTTCGTATGAAGAGTGGGGAAGTAGGTAAGGTTCTTTTTGCCGATGCATTCCTCGAAGGCGGTAAGCTCGCGTGCGAGCGCATGACTGACTGTATGGCAGGCGGCGAGGATGCTCTTTGGGAGCTTTTGCGCTATTCGGATTATTCTCGTTTTGCCGAGAGTTTTGCTAAGAGCGACAAAGCCTTGAGCACCGCAGAGCGACTTGCCGATAACTATTGGATGTCGCTGATTTTGGAAAACAGATTCGTGCCCGACGGACTTGAGGTTATGATCGGCTTCTTGGCAGCACACGAGTATGAGGTCAAGAATTTGCGTATCCTGCTCTCGGGCAAGGAGGCGGGGATTGCAACCGCAACTATTCGCGAAAGGATTCGTGATAGCTATGTATAAAATTGGAATTATCGGAGACCGTGACACGGTGCTGGGCTTTATGGCTCTCGGCTTTGTGGTCGAGGACGTGAAGAGCGCCGAGGAAGCGGCAAAAAAGCTGCACGCAATGGCAAAGAGTGGGGCGTATGCCACTATCTTTATCACCGAAAATTACGCTGTGCAGATTGAAGAAGAAATGAATCGCTATAAGGATATGCCACTGCCTGCAGTTATTTCTCTGCCGGGGCAGGGTGGCTCTACCGGTTACGGAATGAACAATATCCGTTCGGCTGTGGAGCGTGCGGTGGGTGCTGATATTCTCTTCAAAGAATAAGCCTCAACTGACAAAGTAAGAAAGGTTCATCATCAAAATGGTAGAAGGAAAAATTCTAAAAGTCTCGGGACCTCTTGTAGTTGCCGAGGGTATGAG
>JAZQKM010000046.1:0-2401 GCA_045542155.1 Eubacteriales bacterium | reverse complement strand
CTGTGCGATGATAATTTTTGTGATGTCGGGAATATATTCCGCAAACGCCCTTTGAATGGACGCATCGGTTTTGGTATCCACCGCGCTTGTGGAATCGTCGAGGATCAAAACCTTGGGCTTTTTCAAAAGAGCGCGGGCAATACAGAGGCGCTGCTTCTGACCGCCCGATACGTTGGTACCGCCCTGTTCGATGTAAGTGTCATATTTATCCGGGAATCCCTGAATGAATTCGTCCGCGCAGGCAAGACGGCAAGCGTGTTCAATTTCTTCATCGGTAGCGTTTTCATTTCCCCAGCGCAGATTTTCTTTGATTGTACCCGAAAACAGCTCGTTCTTCTGAAGCACCATGGCAACGGCATTTCGCAGAACGATCAGATCGTAGCTTCGCACATCCACACCGCCAAGCGTAAGCCGTCCGCCCGTCACGTCATACAGACGTGGGATAAGCTGAACAAGGCTTGATTTTGATGAGCCCGTACCGCCGATAATGCCGATGGTTTCGCCGGAGGCTATAGACAAATTGATGCTGTCAAGTACCTTCTTGTCGGCTTTGGAGGCATAAACAAAATCAACGCCCTCAAAACGGATAGAGCCATCTTTTACGCTCATTTCGGGATCTTCGGGATTGGCAATATCGGTTTTCTCATCCAGAATCTCGGCAATACGGCGTGCGGAAGCCAAGGATATGGTCATCATAGCGAAAACCATGGAGAGCATCATAAGGCTCATAAGAATCTGCATAGCATACGCAAACATAGCTGTCAAATCTCCCGTGGTCATGCCAAATGTGGCATTGTTTCCGCTGACGATGATAGCCTTTGCGCCAATCCACGAAATGAGAATCATGGACGCATACATAAAGAACTGCATAATGGGCGAATTGAACGCCAAAAGCCGTTCTCCTTTTGCAAAGTCACGGTAGATGCTCTCGGAAATTCCCTTGAATTTCTTGATCTCGTTGTCCTCTTGATTGAAGGATTTGACAACGCGGATGCCGCGCACGTTTTCCTGTACTACGTTATTCAATTCGTCGTAGGTGCGAAAAACACGGTTGAATACGGGATGTACTTTTCTGACGATCAAAATGAGCAAGCCTGCCATGATCGGAATGATGGCAAGAAAGATCCATGCAATAGAGCTGTTAATGCTGAAGGCTACTGACATGGAAAAGATCAGCATAATAGGACCGCGAATCGCCATACGGATCAGCATCTGATAAGAGTTCTGAATGTTAGTAACGTCGGTGGTAAGGCGGGTCACGATGGATGCCGTGGAGAACTTATCGATGTTGGAAAAGGCAAAGGTCTGCACGTTGTCGTACATGTCCTGCCGCAGATTTGCTGAAAATCCAACGGATGTTTTGGCAGCGATATGTGCTGAAAGCACGCCCGTAAAGAGCTGAAGTGCGGCAAATATCAAGAGAGCGATACCGTATTTCCATACGGCGCTCATTTCGCCAAGGTCAATACCCTTGTCAATAATGTCCGCCATACAAAGCGGTATCAGAATCTCAAACGCCGCTTCCAGTATCGACAAGATGATTGTCAGAATAGAGCCTTTTTTATGCTCGCGCAGGCTCTTTGCTAATGTTTTGATCATAGGTTCCTCCTTTTAGTGTAGCACGCTACACTTTGTATCTAAGTAAAAGCCGATGGTAAATCGGCTTACTTATTCAAGATTTTTGTAGACTGCCAAGAGTAGTTCGCGGAGTCGTTCAACGTCCTCTGTGGAGAGAGAAGCCAACATCTTCTGTTCATTGGCGGAAATATCATACGCCATATCTGTACTGAGTGCTTCCGCCGCCTGTGTCAACTTAACGATTTTATTTCGTTTATCATTCTCGTCGATCCAACTCGCAACGTGACCGTTCTGCTCCATTCTTGAAACGATGCCAACGACCGTCGGATGCGACACCTCCAAAAACACTTCGATTTCTTTCTGTGTGGCTTGCCCGCCATTGAAGTGCAAAAAGGTGAGCACACGGCTTTGCGCCAAAGTGAGATGATAATGCTTCAAGTCTGCATCGGCTTTGGCTTTTAACTTGTCATTGATGTTTTTGATAAGATAACCGATATCTCTTTTCAGCATTGATCTTACCTCCCGCTTTCAAGTGTAGCACGCTACATATTATAGCATGTTTTACTGGCAGAGTCAATAGACTCACTGATTATTTACAAAAGCAAAACAGCAGAGAGATATTCTCCCTGCCGCCGTGCTTCGGTTAATTATAAATTATATCGTGATTTACAATTTCGGTGGCTCTGCTGCGGATGTTATTCATACGAGCAACCCACTCCATTTGATTGTCTGCTTTGAGTTGTTCGGTCACGCCCTCACGCTCTGCCATCTGTTTTGCGAGCCGAAAAAACATATCCTCAGCCTGCTCGTTGACATCAGCAAG
>JAZQKM010000045.1:0-8491 GCA_045542155.1 Eubacteriales bacterium | reverse complement strand
AGCGAGCGAGAAAGCTGCAGAAGTTATCGACAGAAGAATCATTCGGGACGAAGCAATATGGTGGATTCGTCTCGCACTCACAGCTCTCCCGACAATATTGGTGTTGCTCTTATGGGCGCGCGTGGGCTTGGGAATCTGACGAGTCTATTTGAGGACGGCGAGGAATCCGAGGAAGAAAAGCGGGAACGAGAAGCGAGAAACGCAGGTGAGGCTGTCGGTGCAGTCGTAGGCTTCGGTATAGGAGCTGTGGTTGAGTTGACTCAACACAAACCAACGCCAACGGATGATGTTGACGATGGAGAGGACGAAGGATTTGAAATTTCGATGTAAGAAAGGATGATGATATGACTTGGAAAAAGTTTTGGAAGCGTGTGAATGCTTTGATTCACGATAACCGCACCGTTCTTCGTGAGGGCGAGGACATCGAGGATTGGGAAGAAGTTCAGCGTAAGCAGCGAGAGAAAGAAGCGGAAAGGCAGAAGAAAGAACAAGAGACCCTCGCCACTTGGTTTTTCCGCGAAGAATATCCCAACGCAAATTGGTTCAAACGATTCCTCCTGTGCCTCGAATTTGCTTTCCGTAGCACACGTGGAGAGAGTCACATTCCGCAAATACCGGAACACATCCGCAAAGAAATCGCCCGTTGTCTTCTGCCGGATATCGTGGCTTACTTTGAATCGGAGCAGGGGCAGAGAGAGTTTGAGGAGTGGAAGGTACAACAAGAATCCGCTAAAAAGGAAAAGAGCGAGGTCGCGTGACCTCGCTCCTAAACGGCGTCAGTTTGTAAGTTTAATAGTAAAAAACAAATCCGAACCAATTTCGATTGACGAAATAGTTCGGATTTGTTACGTTTGGTGACCCGTAGCAGAATCGAACTGCTGTTACCGCCGTGAAAGGGCGGTGTCTTAACCGCTTGACCAACGGGCCTGGTAGCGGGAATTGGACTTGAACCCATGACCTACCGGGTATGAACCGGTTGCTCTAGCCAACTGAGCTATCCCGCCGCGGACTTGACTATTATATCATAAAAAATTGGGCTTGTCAATACTTTTTTTCAAAAAAACTTTCTTTTTTTACATATTTTTGCGATTCATTTTATTTATTGTTCCCGTTCTTTCTTTATTTCATTCTTCACTTTGCGAATGTTTTGCTAAATTGTTGGTATATTTGCACAAAATGACACTTTGTTAAAAAAATGTCTTTTGTTATCTTGCTACAAAGTCTTGACTTTTTTTATTAATTATATTATAATATTAATTTGATAGAATATATCAAAAAAGTATCTTTCATAAAACAAATAGGGAAGGATCATTATGTTTGAAAAGAAAAAATACACCTTTCGTGGTGGCTCTCACGTAGCGGAGCACAAAGAAACCGCCTGCCTGCAGACCATTCGTTTGCCTGAGCCTGCCACCGTTTCCATCCCGCTTTCCCAACACATCGGTGCACACGCGAAGCCGATTGTAGGGAAGGGAGACTATGTTAAGATCGGTCAAGTCATCGGTCAAATCGAGTCGGGATTGGGTTGCCCTGTTCACGCAAGTGTTTCGGGTACGGTCAAGGAGATCGTTACTCGCCACAATGCGCAGGGGATGCCCATTCAAAACATCATCATCGAAAACGACGGCTTGCGCGTTCAGCACGAGAGCATTCGTCCTCGCACCACACCTTTGACTGAGGCGACAACCGAGGAGATTATCGATATCGTGCGCGAGGCGGGCATCAGCGGTCTTGGCGGTGCTACATTCCCAACCTATGCAAAAATTCAAAGTGCGCTTGGTAAAGCGAAAACCGTTATCATCAACTGCGCCGAATGTGAGCCTTACATCACGGCGAACCACCGCCTGCTTTTGGAGCGCGGACAATGCGTTATTGAAGGTCTTGAGATCTTGATGCACGCACTCAAGGCAGACGTGGGCGTATTTGCCGTTGAGGACAACAAGCCCGACGCGATTGCATTCTTGGAGAAGGCAATCGAATCCAAGCCGCAGCTACAGGTCAAGGTTATGAAGACCAAATATCCGCAGGGTGACGAGCGTCAAATCATTTACGCGCTCTACCACAAGGAAATTCCCGCAGGCAAGCTGCCTGCCGATGTTGGCTGTATGATCGTCAACGCTGAAACGTCCGCGGCTATCTCCCGTGCATTCTGGCGCGGCAAGCCGCTTGTCAGCCGCATCGTAACCGTTGCGGGCGACTGCATCAAGGAACCCAAAAACGTTCGCGCTCCCTTGGGCGCGTCCTATCGCGAGGTTATCGATTTCTGCGGCGGTTGCATCAAGGAGCCCAAAAAGCTTGTCAGCGGCGGCCCTATGATGGGGCAGGCACAATGGGATATGGACGCTCCCGTTACCAAGGGGACGTCGGCGCTTCTCGCGTTCTCCGAGGAGTACGATAGTATCAACACTTACCATTCTCCTTGCTTGCATTGCGGACTTTGCGTAGCAAACTGCCCGATGCATTTAATGCCCAACTACCTCGCACAGTATGCGCAGGCACGCCGCTATGACGATGCCGCAAAGATGAACGTTATGAGCTGTGTTGAGTGTGGCACCTGTTCTTACAACTGTCCTGCAGGCGTGCAGATCGTACAATACATCCGCGTAGCAAAGGGTGCTTTGCGCGCAAAGAGATGAGAAAGGATAACGTAGTATGGATTTGAAACAACAAGCCCCCGTGGCGGCGCCCTCGCTTCTGACGGTCTCTCCTTCTCCCCATGCGCGGAGAAAGATGACGACCACCTCGGTTATGAAGGACGTTTTGATTGCTCTGTTGCCTACCACAGCCTGGGGCATTTACATCTATGGCTTGCGCGCGGCGCTGGTCGTTCTATTGGCGGTTGTGAGCTCTGTTCTCTTTGAAGCGGGAACACAGCTCTTATTGAAGCGCAAGGTAACCGTTTACGACTGTTCCGCGGCCGTTACCGGTCTTTTGCTCGGCCTCAACCTTTCCCCCTCGGTACCTCTTTACGTACCGATCGTGGGTTCGGCGTTTGCCATCATTCTTGTCAAGCAGCTCTTTGGCGGTATTGGTAAGAACATTATGAATCCCGCTCTTGCGGCTCGTGTCTTTTTGATGCTTGCTTGGACCGAAAGTATGTCCGCTTTCCCCGCGGCAAACGATTACGCATTTGATGCGGTTGCATCGGCAACGCCGATGGTATCCCTCAAGGCAGGTGTTCTCCCCGAGGGAATGACGGTTCTTGACCTATTCCTTGGAAAGAGTGGCGGATGCATTGGTGAGCTTTCCGCACTGATGATCCTCATCGGTGGCATTTACCTCATTTGCCGTCGCGTTATCCGTTGGCACATTCCCGTGGCAATGATTGGCGCGGTTGCTATCCTGACCTTTATTTTCCCGCTTGGCGGAGCAGTTACGCTTGCCGAACGTGCTACCTTTATGGCAGCATCCCTTTGCGGCGGCGGTTTGATGCTCGGTGCTGTCTTTATGGCTACCGACTACGTGACCTCTCCCGTAACAAACGTAGGGCGTCTCATTTACGGTGCGGGATGCGGAGCTCTTGTGGTTTTCATTCGTTACTTTGGCGGATACAACGAGGGCGTTTCCTTTGCAATTCTCATTATGAACGCATTGGTATGGTATCTCGATATGGCAACCCAACCTCGCGTGTTCGGTAAGAGCCGCAAATGGGGCAAGAAAGCGTAAGGGGGTGGCGTGATGGAAAAAAAGACAAAAAACAATAAGGTTTTGGAAGTTGCCGTAATCGGCCTCAAGCTTCTGCTCATCTGTGCCATTATCGCGGGAATTGTCTCCTTTGTTTATGACCTAACACTAAAAAAATACGAAGCGAATATCCAAGAAACCAAAAACAAGGCCATCGGTCAGATTTTTGGTAAAGAAGGACTGGACTGCCAAGAGGTTGACACGGGCGTTTATACCGTAAAGGAAAACGGCATCCTCATTGGTTACTGTGTTGAGGCGGCAGGCAAGGGCTTTGGCGGTGATATTCAAATGATGGTTGGATATACTGCCGACCAAAAAATTGTTGCCGTGGAGATCATCGGTCACTCCGAAACGCCCGGCGTTGGCGATAAGGTTAAAAATCCGGACTATCTTGCAAATTACGCAGGGCAGAGCGGTGAATTGACCTTGGGAACCGACGTGGATAAGATAGCAGGCGCGTCTGTCAGCTCGCGCGGCGTTATCGCAGGCGTTAATGCGGCCACCAAGACGTTAGAGGCATATCTCGCAGAGGGAGGTGCTCAGTAATGAATAAGATTTTCAAACAATTCAAAGAGGGCTTGCTTGATAATAACCCTGTATTGGTGCAGCTTCTTGGTATGTGTCCCACCTTGGCGGTTACCACAACGGTTTCCAACGCCATTGGCATGGGACTTGCAGCAACCGCTGTACTGATTTGTTCCAATTTGTTTATTTCTCTTTTGAGAAAATTCATTCCCAAACAGGTTCGCATTGCGGCGTATATCGTTATCATTTCGGGTTTTGTAACGGCCGTTGAGCTTTTGATGCGTGCGTATTTCTACGAGTTGTATCAATCTCTCGGCTTGTTCATTCCGCTCATCGTTGTTAACTGCATCATTCTGGCAAGAGCCGAAGCGTTTGCTTCCAAAAACAAGCCTCTGCCCAGTATCATCGACGGTGCGGCAATGGGATTGGGCTTTACCTTTGCGCTTATCCTTTTGGCATTCGTGCGTGAGCTTCTCGGCTCGGGCAAGATATTCGGTTGGGCGATTCCGGGATATAGTGAAAGCCCGATGGTTATCTTCGTTCTTCCCGCAGGTGCATTTATCTCGCTCGGCCTTGTGATCGCGGTCGTTCAAAAGATCCGCAACACGGCGGCTGACCGCACACGTTTGAAGGAAATCGAAGAGACTCGCAAAATCTATGCAAAACCCGAAGAAACCGTAGAAGAGGAGGTAAAAGTACAATGACGTTTGGTTCGATTATGACCTTGATGTTTACGGCATTGCTCGTTGAAAACTTTATCTTCTCCAAGTTTTACGGTTGCTGTCCTTTCCTGGGCGTTTCCGAAAAGCCGGATACCGCTCTCGGAATGGGTATGGCAGTTACCTTTGTTATTACAGCCGCATCGGCAGTAACTTGGGCGGTTTACACCTTCTTGCTTGCTCCCTTTGGCTTGGATTATCTCAAAACCATTGCATTTATTCTTGTAATTGCGGCATTGGTACAGTTTATTGAGATGTTTTTGCGCAAGTTTATTCCTGCGCTTTACAACTCCTTGGGTATTTATCTGCCCCTGATTACCACCAACTGCGCAGTTCTTTCCTGTGCGCTTTTAATCGTGCAAAACGAATACAACCTGTTGCAAGCAGTATGCTTTGGCTTTGCTGCATCCTTGGGCTTTACGCTCGCCATCGTGGTGTTTGCAGGTGTACGCGTGCGTATGGAGAACGCCGACCCGCCCCGTGCGTTCCGCGGCTTTCCGCTCACGCTCATCACGGCAGGACTGTTGGCTATGGCATTTTCCTGCTTCTCGGGAATCAATCTGTGAGGTGAGGGCTTGATATGGATATTATGAATGTTTTAATTCCCGCCGGTATTTTTGCCGGCTTGGGCATCCTGTTTGGCGTTGCCTTGGCGATTGCTTCCCGCGTATTCGCGGTTGAGAGTGACCCCCGTGTAGAGCAAGTGCTTGAATGTCTCCCCGGTGCAAACTGCGGCGGATGCGGATATTCCGGTTGCGCGGCTCTGGCGCAAGCCATTGTCAAAGGGGAAGCAACTCCCAACGCTTGCAACTCCTGCTCGGCAGAAGGCTGCAACCGTATCGGCGAAATTATGGGTATTGAGGTTGAGATTTCTGTTCCGCTCCACGCACACGTTATGTGCTCGGGCAACTGCAACACGGCAAAGTATAAGTACAGCTACGAGGGCGCTCAGGACTGCATTGCAGCCGAAAAGCTTGGCGGCGGCAACAAAGCCTGCCCCAACGGTTGTATCGGCCTTGGAACCTGCGTAGCGGCCTGCAAATACGATGCAATACATATCGTGGACGGTCTTGCCGTTGTAGACGATGCAAAATGCATTGGATGCGGTGCTTGTGCAAATCTTTGTCCCAAGCATCTCATTTCGATGATTCCCGTTTCCAGTAAGTATTGCGTAGAGTGCCGCTCCGTTGAAAACGGCGCTATCACGCGCAAGCAGTGCGACGTTGGTTGCATTTCCTGCAAGATCTGTGAAAAGAATTGCCCCGTGGGTGCCATTACCGTCACCGATTTTGTGGCAATTATCGACCAAAAGAAATGCATCGGCTGCGGCAAATGCGCCGAAAAATGTCCTCGAAAGATTATCAAAAAGGCTGATTAAGTTTATAAAGATTGTGGGGAAAACTTCTTGAAAGAAGTTTTCCCCACGCCCCTTTCAAGAACTTTCTAACAGAAATCCTAAAAAGGAATTTCAAGCAAACGAACAGACGGTCGGCGCGATGCCAATAGGCGTTCGCTTCTTGCTCTCGCGAGTTCGCAGGGGCCACCGAGACCCTGCTCACTAAGAAAGTAGAATAAAAGCAAACAAGGGATAGCGCATTTGCTATCCCGATTATTTTGTCTTGGTAGGGGCGACCGGCGGTCGTCCGTTTTTTATTCGTTTTCCATCTCTAATCGTTCCACCAACAACACACTAAACGCGGTGATAATGAGAGGGAAGAGCAGGTAGGGCACAAGCGGCGCGTAGAATGTAGCGGTAAATACGGGTGCGTGAGGGCGCTTTTGCAGATATGAGAAAAGAAAGAACAGGGCGGCACCCAAATTGAGGGGCAATTCGATATGTAAAATCATACGGGAATATTTTCCGAGTGGGCGGACGTTTGATAGCTTCATCGTGACTCCTTTTTGGTACATATTTATGCGTTTTGCATATTTTTTGTTTCATCAACATTATAACAAAATAGAGCTCTAAAATCTATGCAAAATGTTTTCCAAGCGAGGAAAAGACTGTATAGGCAGGATAAAAATATGCAGCGTAAAATTTTTTTTGTGAATATTTCGGTGTTGTTTTCATTCTTTTTTACATATTTATAAATATAAGCGGTGATAAACGGACAAAAACGTCCCGTTGATGTGTGCGATTTTGACAAAAAGCATCATTTTTCGTTAAGATTTGTCAAAATTCCATTATGTTATAATAGCAGTAAGGACACATCAGTGCCGCAAATAGGAAAGAATGAGGAAAAAATAATGAAAAAAGCAACCAACCATCACGCAATTACGCTCTGCGAGGACCACGTTTATTTTGGTGGAATGCAACTGACCTACCGCTTACTGTTGCACCCGGGAGAGACGGTGCACCGTTATTCCATCAGTATCTCTTTGGGCGAGGAGACCTGCGAGGCAGATGCGGGTAGTGAGCTCTCTTTGGCACTGGGACATTATCAGCGCATCCGCGAAGGCTATGTAACGCCTTGCGGACTCGACGATGTGATGCAAGAATTGCGATATGCATGAAAAAATATCCAAAAAACTCTTTACATATTCAAAAAAATATGATATACTAATAGGGAATTTGGAAAAAAGGAGCGTCCAAACTATTGGACGCAATGGAAAACAGTTATGAAATGTCCGGGCTGCGGTTTTCCGGAAAGTAAGGTAATCGACTCTCGCCCCACCATTGAGGGCAACAGCATCCGTCGTCGTCGCGAGTGCTTGGAGTGTCAAAAGCGCTTCACCACCTTTGAAACCCTCGAAATGCTACAGATTTTTGTTATCAAAAAGAGCGGCAGTAAAGAGCTGTTCGATAAACAAAAGCTCTTGGCAGGTGTTCTTAAGGCAACGGAGAAGCGTCCCGTAGACGCGGTTCTTCTTGTCAACGAAATCGAGGCAGAGCTGCAAAACACCCTGCATCAGGATATTAGCTCTACCGAGCTTGGTGAAATCGTTATGCGTAAGCTGCGTGAGCGCGATGAAGTTGCTTACGTTCGTTTTGCATCGGTTTATCGCGAGTTCAAGGATATTGACTCCTTCTTGGCAGAACTGAAGGTTCTGAAAGAGGAAACCGAAACCAATCCTTAAATACATGAATGGAAGAGAGAAGAGCGACCGTTTTTGCGGTCGCTCTTCTTTTTTTGTCATTTTTCACAAAAATTGCAAAAAAATTTTTATAAATCAAGAACGAGAAAATGATATGAAAAAACGAGAAAAAACGAGAAAAAACGAGATTGCATCATGCTAAATTAAAAAATCAAAAAAACTTTTCAAAAAGGGGTTGACAAGCGTTCTTCTTTATGTTATAATATGCGAGCATGAAAAAATTCTATTTATTTTGTTGGAGGAAACCTACAATGTCTACATTTATGCAAAAGAAAGAAAATGTAGTTCGCAAGTGGTACATTCTGGACGCAGCAGGCAAGCCCATGGGTAAGACCGCTGTTGCAGCTGCAGACCTTCTGCGCGGCAAACACGCTCCTGAGTTCACCCCTCACGTGGACTGCGGCAACTTCGTTATCGTTATCAACGCTGATAAGGCTGTTCTTACCGGTAAGAAGATGGAACAAAAG
>JAZQKM010000044.1:0-2027 GCA_045542155.1 Eubacteriales bacterium | reverse complement strand
CCCATTATACCACTTTTTTCGCGCTTGTCAACCCCTTTTTTGAAATTTTATGCGAATTTTTTGAATAAAAAAGAGCTTCCTTTCTTTGCTAAAAGGAAGCCTTCATCATTATTATAGCACAAACATCTTAATTGCTTTTACGGCAACGCCATCGCGGAACTCGCCAACCTCGCCAAGGGCGAAGAAGGCACCGTTTGCATCACAGAGAGCCACGCGCGTGCCAAGAGGGAAGTTAAGTCCTATCTTTTTGAGATAAATCTCGCATCCGCTACGCGAGAGCTTTTCAAAGAAAGGAGAAAGACAAATTTGCGGCAGATTAGAGAAGAGCTTTTCGGTAGGAATGAGCAATTTCAAGCGTTGCTCTTCTGTCATTGCTTCAATATCGTCAACTGTGTGTGCCTGTGTGAGGTCAAATCCGCAGGCTTCACCGCGTTCAAGTGTCGCCATCGCACCGCCACAGCCAAGAGCCGCGCCAATGTCGGCACAAAGTGTACGAATGTAGGTACCGCCCGAGCAATGAATGTCAAGAATGTACTCACATTTGTCCTCGGTAGGTGTCGCTTCAAGGGAAAAGATTTCAATTTCGCGTGCCTCGCGCTCAATTACCTCGCCGCGTCGAGCAAGGTCAACAAGCTTTTGTCCGTCGACCTTAAGAGCGCTATACATTGGCGGAATTTGCATAATCTTTCCGCGGAAACGGGGAAGGACTGATTGCAGTTCTTCGTTGGTAGGAATATTCTCCGATGTTGTCAAAACCGTTCCCGTGGTGTCCTCTGTATCGGTTGTAAGACCTAAGCGCAGAGTGGCGCGATAATGCTTGGCATCGTGCGAAAGATACTCCGAAGCCTTTGCGGCGCGACCGATAAGCACCACGAGCACACCGGTTGCCATTGGGTCAAGCGTGCCTGCGTGTCCCACACGGCGCGTATTGTAAAGACGGCGAACCACTCCCACAATATGATGAGAGGTTACACCTGCGTGCTTATTGACAATCAGCACGCCGCCCGGTTCCTGTGCCATAGACAATTCCTTTCCTTTACTTCTGTATCAAAATGTTTTCAAGCTTTCGTTTTTGCACGTAGTGAATACCGCCCGCGCGATAGTAGGTTACACTGCCATCGTTGGCTTCGCCAACCAATTCCACGTGCTCGTCGGGTTTGCCGAGAGCCAACACAAGCTTGGGAATGAGATTTTCGTCAAGTTCCAAGGCCTCTCTTACCATATCGGGGGAGAAAGAACCAATCATACATCCACCAAAACCTGCCTCGCACGCGGCGAGCATAATGGTCTGTGCGCAAATTCCAACGTCTTTGTCAAAGTTTTCCGCCGTCGGAACAACATCCGTATCGGCGCAAATGATGATATACGCCACAGGGGCGTGCCCCTCGGGTGGCAACTTCATATCTTTAATTTTTCCCGCCCAACGTGTGTTGGCGAGGATTTTTGTGCAAAGCGAAGAGTCGGTTACAGTATAAAACTTAAGCATTTGCAAATTGATGGAGGAGGGCGCATAACGTGTGCAGTCCACCCAATCGGCAAGCTGCTCGGGGGAGATTTTCACGCTCTCGTCAAAGCTACGATAGCTGCGAGAGGATAAAAGTAAGTCTTTTAGCATCGTTTTTACCTCAAAAACGAACGCGAGCGGAGTAGATAACTTGTCCAAGCTCCGAGAAATGGCGTTCGTACTCGGTCATTACGTTCTCGGCAGCCGCCTCGGATGCGTGCAGGTTGCGCGTTTGCCACTCGATGGTCAGTCCCATTGCTTCAAACTCTTCCAAGCTGAAATCAAACAAGCCTTCGTTGTCGGTTTTCAGGATCAAAAGTCCACTTTCAACAAGCAGAGAGCGGTAAAGCTCAAGGAAGCCGCGATGCGTCAAACGGCGTTTTGCATAACCCTTTTTGGGCCAAGGATCGCTGAAATTGAGATAGATGCGATCAAAGGAGTGGGGCAGGAAATATTCGGTAAGATTGCGCGCATCTCCAATGAGAAAGCGCAAATTGTCGGGGCGAGAGTCTTTTGCCGCCAT
>JAZQKM010000043.1:0-20196 GCA_045542155.1 Eubacteriales bacterium | reverse complement strand
GTTCTGTCTCTTTACCCCTATCGATGCGCTTGCCGTCATGTTTGTCCGCATCCTTTTAATGGGATTGTTGTTCGGCTCGCCTACGTCCTTGTATTTTTCGGTAATGGGCGGACTTTTCTCCTTTGCAGTTTTAATGCTTGCAAAGTATTTTTGCAAAAAATGTAGCCTTATCGGCGTCTCTATTCTTTGCGCGGCGGCGCACAATACGGGGCAGGTCACAGCGGCGGTCACACTCTTTGATGCCGCCCTCATCACAACCTACCTGCCCGCGCTCCTTATCGCATCGGTCATCTATGGCGGCATTGTAGGGGTACTTCTCAATCTGTTGCTCCCACGCCTGCAAAAAACGATGAAAAGGAGGGAAAACGGATGAAAAAAACAATTTTAAGAGCCCTCTGCATCATCCTTTGCGCAGCTTTCGTAATGCCTTTTGCGGCTTGCCAAAGGGAAGAACGGCAAGAAAAAAACTTCTTTTTGATGGATACCCCCATCACAGTCACGCTTTACACCGATAAAAAGAGTGCCGAGCGGATATTTGACGACTGCCGCGAGATTCTCCACGAACTCGACGCTCTTTGGTCACGCACAAAATCAGATAGCGATATCGGTCGCTTCAACGCCGCTGAAAAGTCTCTCGAGCTCGATTCACGTACCGCAACGCTTGTCGCGCAAGCGATGGATATCACACAAAAAACGGGCGGAGCATTTGATATTACCGTTGCTCCCATTGTTAACTTGTGGCAAGCGAGCGAAGAAAAGGGAACTCCACCCACGAGTGACGAGATGCTCTCTGTTCTCGCGCTTGTCGGAACGCAAAACATTACGCTCACGGGCAACACGCTGGCCAAATCCAAAAAAGACGTACAAATCGACCTTGGCGGCATTGGCAAAGGTGCGGCAATTTCTGCATTGATTTCCTATTTGGAAGAAAGCGGTGCTCGCGGCGGACTTGTCAGCTTTGGCAGTAACGTTGCAGTTTTTGGCTCAAAGCCAGACCAAAAGCCTTTCCGAATCGCTCTCAAAAATCCCAAATCCAAAGATGGCTACGCAGGTGTTTTGAACCTGCAAGCAGGAGAAATCCTTTCGGTTTCGGGTGATTATGAACGCTATTATACTATTGGAAATGAAAAATATCACCATATCATCGACACGCAAACGGGATATCCCGCAGCGAGCGGACTTTGTTCGGTAGCGGTTATTTGTTCTGACGGCGCACTTGCGGATGCGCTCTCTACGGCCCTCTTTGTAATGGGAGAGGAGAACGCTCGTGCCTTTTATGAGAGCAAAATCTATGATTTTGAAGCGATTTTTATCGACCAAAACGGCAACGTTACCACAACACAAGGCCTTTTAGAGGCTTTTGAAATTGAAAAATGAATCAAAAAGAACCTCGCTGCGGCGAGGTTCTTTTTTGTGTTTCTTGCTACGAACATATTTTTTCTCGGTTGTTCTAAAACTGACAAGTCCCTCATATAGTGTACCAACGCGATATATGGGAGGTTTTGAAATGCCTGAGCATTCGATTTATACGGATATTGCTGAGAGGACAGGCGGAGATATTTACGTCGGCGTTGTAGGTCCTGTCAGAAGCGGAAAATCCACATTCATCAAACGTTTTATGGAGGCCGTTGTGCTTCCCAACATCGGGGAGGGCTACTCCCGAGACCGCGCACGTGACGAGCTTCCGCAGTCGGCGGCAGGAAAAACGGTAATGACGACCGAGCCAAAGTTCATCCCCGAAGAGGCCGTGCCTGTGGTGCTTGACAACAACGCACAAATGCGTGTGCGCATGATAGATTGCGTGGGATATCTCATTCCCGATGCAATGGGAACCATTGAAAACGGTCAACCGCGCATGGTTCGCACGCCTTGGCGTGAGGAGCCTATGCCATTCTCCGAGGCGGCTGAAATGGGCACGCACAAGGTCATCACCGAGCACTCCACCATTGGTATGCTTATCACAACCGACGGTAGCATTGGCGACATTGGGCGCGATGCCTACGTTGAGGCGGAGGAGCGCATTGTTGGAGAACTCAAAGCATTGGGCAAGCCATTTGCCATCATTCTCAATTCGGCGCATCCCGAAGGGGAAGTCGCACGCACGCTCGCTTACGAGTTGGAAGATAAATACGGCGTTCCCGTAGCGCTTGTCAGCTGTCTTGACCTCGATGCCGAGGATATTCGTCACATTTTAGGACTTGTTCTCGAGGAATTTCCCGTCACCGAAATCAGTGTCAAATGTCCCGAATGGATGCGCGCGCTCGACGAGCATCACCGCATTCGTGCGGCTGTTCGTACGTCCGTTTGCCACTGTGCCGAAAAAATCAAAAAAGCTGGGGATGTAAAATCTGCTTTTGAAAATATGGCAGAAAACGAGTACGTTGAAGGTGCAAACATTGAGCTTTTAGACCTCGGAACGGGTAAAGCAACCGTTTCTCTTACTATGCGGGATGGTCTTTACTATGACATTATCAGTGAGCTGACAGGGTTCTCGGTTGAAAGCGAGGAAGAACTCATCTCCCTTTTGCGCGACCTTTCGGCAATGAAAGAGAAGTACGATAAGGTTGCCGAAGCACTTGATGAGGTCAACGAGCGCGGATACGGCATTGTTATGCCCGACGTTGAGGATTTGCACCTCGAAGAGCCGCAAATTGTCAAGCAAGCAGGCGGATACGGCGTCAAACTACGCGCCGCGGCACAGTCGGTTCACATGATTCGTGCCAATATTGCTGCCGAAATCAACCCTATGGTGGGAACAGAGCAGCAATCCGAGGATATGGTACGCTATCTTCTCAAAGAATTTGAAGAAGACCCCAAGAGCATTTGGGGCTCGAATATGTTTGGCAAGTCGCTCTATGAGCTTATCAACGAGGGACTCCATAACAAGCTTGAGCATATGCCCGAGGAATCGCGCACAAAACTTTCCGAAACGCTTGAACGCATCATCAACGAGGGCAGTAACGGACTCATTTGTATTTTACTGTAACAAACAAAAAAACGGAGCAACGCGGTTGCTCCGTTTTTCTACTGTTTTTTAAATCTTCAATCCGGCAGCCTTCATCTGCGCAACAATCGTTGCCTTTTCTTCGTGGGAATAACGCTTCATGGGGAAGGTTGCATTTCCAACGGCGTAGCCTTGTGCTTCGAGCACAGCCTTTGCCGCAGGAATGATTTTATACGAGAGGAGCACCGAAATGATGCGAATTGCACGCGTTTGATACTCTCTTGCAGTTACCAAGTCACCCTTGATAAAGTTATCGTAAATGCCGCGAATGATATCGAACATAAAGTTGTATGTTGTACCAATGCCGCCGTCCGCACCTGCCGCAAGTCCCATCAAAAGCATCTCATCAGGGCCGTTGATGATGTTCATCTCACCGTTGGTGATGTCCTTGAGGCGCATCATTTGATAGTAGTCCGAGCTTGTCCACTTAATTGCAGTTACGTTGTCAATTTCAAACATTTTTGCGGCAATATCCGCATTGATATGAAAGCCTGCGGCGGGATTGTAGTAAATCATCATGGGTATCGATACCGCATCTGAAAGCTTTTTGTAGTAGTTGTAAACGTCGTCCTTCTCATAGGAGAAGAAGAGGGGGGGAGTAGCCGAAATAGCGGCGGCGCCCACCTTTTCGGCGTGCTTTGCCAAACGGATAGCATCCTCAAAATTGCCCGATGCAACCTGAACGATACAAGGCTTTCGACCGCCAACGGTCTTGATAGCCTCTTCGGCAAGAACCATACGTTGTTCAGGTGAAATTGCAATGCCTTCACCCGTGGCACCGCACAGATAAAATCCGTCGGCACCCTTTGCCAAAAGGTCGTTCAAAAGTTGGTTGAGAACGGGAACGTTAATGTTTTCATTGACATCCAAAGGGGAGACGAGAGCAGGCATAACGCCACTAAATTTCATCATTTTCAATTCTCCATTTCTGCTGTAAGATTACGGCGGGGTCATCGGGCTCGAGGTGGGCGTAATAGACGGTCAAAAGGCTTCCGTCCCTTAGTTCTACCGTCGAAGGATATCCGAGGTCCAAGCTAAAATCATTTATATAGATATCTTCGCTGGCACTCCAAGTTTCTCCATTGTCGCGGCTAAACATTACGCGAATGCCAAAAGGGGCACTTCCCATAGGGTCTCCGCGAAAGCCGTAGGTGCAAATGAGCAGCCCTGAGGAGTGTTTTAATAAATGTGCGGGAGCACCGCCCGACATCGGCAAGATGCGCCTCGGCTTTGTCCAAGTTTTGCCGCCATCGGTCGATTTGGATTGATAAAGCGTGAAAAGCTTGATAGGGTAGTATTGCACGCGAATATGTGCTAAAATCGTGCCGTTATCAAGTTCGATTGCGTAAGGCTCGCAAGAGAGAGCCCTGTTGCCGTCGATTACGATATTTTCAATCTCGCCAAGGTATTCCATACTGCCATTGTCGGTGTTGACGCGGTATGCTTTTACGGCATCGGTCTCCATTCTGCCATTCTCACAGCTAAACGTGCGGCCAAGCCACATAACGGTGCCGTCCCTGAGTTCAATGGGGCCGTGAGGAGACGTAACGGGACTTTTGCAGAGCGGTCCGAAGGTATTGCCACCGTCGTGGCTGATGCGAAAGGTTGCTCCCAAGTCGCGGGCTTCATCTTCGGGGGAAATACTATCAAGATGCGCTACCTCTTCGGGGAGAGCGTGCTTGCGTTGAAAGTTGACCGTGTTGTTAAACGAGGTTACCATCACGCCACCCTCTCCAAAGGTTGCAATTCCGCAATCGCGGTCGTCAAGGCAGGTGTCAATTACGGGAGAGGGTAGAGAATAACTTTCGCCATCGTCCTCGCTCGTCATCATAACAGCTTTACCAAACGGACATATATGGCGCAGTCGGTAACCGGAAGCACCCACCGCAATTCTGCCGTCCTGCAACCGTTTGGCACTTGGCCATGCAAAATAGTTGTTGCGCGCCTCAGGAGCGCTCATAATGATTTTTTTCTCGCCAATGTGTACGATTTTCATATAAAACTCCTTGACAATACATTGTTGATATGCTACAATAATTATACATCATTTTGTGTTGGATTACAATAAGCCCACCCGACAAGAATGAAATTTGAATGTCTTATTTGGAAAGCATCATGCATTACGAATTATCTTTTAAAATGATTGAGCGCGACTATAAAGCCTTCTTGCAGGATGGCTTTTATGCCTCTCCCAAAACCGATACCTCTCTGCATAAGCATAACTATGCCGAGGTGCACGTTCTTGGCGAGGGACGCGCGGATTTTCTCATCGATAACCAACCGTTTACCGTCAACGGCCCTGCTATCCTTACGATTCCGGCACCGATGATGCACTGCTGTACCTATCAGGATGAGACACTTTTACATACGGCTTTTCAAACCGATTGCCAAGCCGAAGAGCTCCGCACCTATCCCGTAGAGAATGGCATTGTAAAGACCTTTTTTGAGGCGATTGAGCAATGTCAGTTGACGGGGAATTACAGTACGGTCGCGCTCTATATTCCACTGTTTTGCAGCCATTACCGCAAGGAGCACCACACCGTAACCGAAATTAAGGATTATAACTTCCTCATCAGTGAATTTTTTATTCTCAATTACGACAAGGACGTTTATCTTTCCAATCTTGCCGAGCAGCTTCATATTTCCGAACGCCATGCCGAAAGACTTGTTTTGCAATATACGGGAAGAAGCTTTCGAGAGGAGCTTGTTGCCGTGCGCATGCGTATTGCAAATCAACTGATGCAGGCAGAAAACGTATCCCTTGAGCAGATAGCAAAATACGTTGGATACCGTTCCTATTCCGGCTTTTGGAAGGCGATGAAGCGTTACGAGGCAGAGCAAGATTATAACCGCACAGATAACACCCATTCCTAAGTGATTTTTTGTAAATAGAAGAAACAGCAACATAAAAAATCCAATCTACCGGATTGGATTTTTTTGCATTTTGTATTGCATTGAAAAAGTAATTGTGCTATAATAATACTATCTTTATTCTTTTTTGCTATGCAAGAGGAGGGACGTTATGTCAACAGCAATCAATGCGCTTATGAAGTTTATCGAAAAAAGCCCCACGGCTTTCCATGCCGTTGCATCCTGCACCGAAATTTTAGAGGCACAAGGCTTTGTTCGTCTTTGCGAAACCGATGAATGGAAGCTTGAGGCAGGCAAGGGCTACTATGTTACGCGCAATCAATCGTCTGTCATTGCGTTCCGCATCCCCAAAAATAAGCCCCGCAATTTTTTGGTTGCGGCAAGTCACACCGACTCTCCTATGTTCAAGGTGAAGAGCGAGACGCTCTCTCCCGCATTCGAGCAATATGCGCGACTCAACGTTGAGCCTTACGGTGGCACTATCTTTTCTACGTGGCTCGACCGTCCGCTCTCGCTTGCAGGCCGCGTAATCGTATCGGTTGAGGATAAGATTGAGGCTCGCCTCATCGATTTTGCACGCGATTTGCTCGTTATTCCGAGCGTTGCAATCCATATGCAACGCAACGTCAACTCGGGATATGCATACAATCCTGCCGTCGACCTATTGCCCTTGCTTTCGCAAGATGCCAAAACCGATTTTGTCGGTTTTCTTGCCGCAGAGGCAGGATGCAAAAAGGAAGAAATTCTCGGTTATGACCTCTACGTTTACAACCGCACCGCGGCTACGCGTGTGGGAATGGATAACGAATTCTTCTCGGCACCGCGCATCGACAACTTGATGTGTGTGTTTGGTACGCTACACGGCCTTGTGAGCAGTGAGAACAAAGATGCAGTCAATCTTTTCTACGCCGCTGACAACGAGGAAACGGGAAGTGCCACCAAGCAAGGTGCGGGTTCGGTATTCCTATCCGATGTCATTGACCGTATTTGTGAGAGCTGCGGTATTGACCGCCGACGCGCGTTAGCATCATCTATGTTGGTTTCTGCCGATAACGCACACGCAAAGCATCCCAACCATCCCGAATTGAGCGATGCAAAAAATGCACCGCATATGAATGGGGGAGTGGTTATTAAGAACAATGCCGCTCAAAAGTATACGACCGATGGTGTTTCGGCATCTATTTTCGGTGAGATTTGTGCGCACGCAGGTGTTCCTACCCAGCAATACGCAAATCGCAGTGATATGCCCGGCGGTTCCACACTCGGCAGCATTGCAACTACACTCACGCCCATGCTCAGCGTTGATATCGGAATGGCACAGCTTGCTATGCATTCGGCGTACGAAACCGCAGGTGCCAATGATATTTATCATCTTATTGATGCAACCACCGCTTTCTACAACACAGAATTGACAGTTTTAGGGGACGGTCAGTACCGCCTAGAATTCCCAAAGAAAAAAGGAGCGCGTAAAAATGTATAAGATTGGTTTTGACAATGAAAAATATATAGAGCTCCAATCGGCACATATTCGCCGCCGCATCGACCAATTCGGCGGCAAGCTTTACTTGGAGTTTGGTGGCAAGCTTTTCGACGATTTCCACGCCGCGCGCGTTCTTCCGGGCTTTGCCCCCGACAGCAAGGTGCGTATGTTGACACAGCTCAAGGATGAAGCAGAGATCGTTATCGTTATCAGCGCATCGGATATCGAAAAGAATAAGGTGCGCGGTGACCTTGGCATTACTTATGACCTTGACGTTTTGCGCTTGATTGACGCATTTCGCGCGCTTGGCTTGATGGTGGGGAGCGTTGTGCTCACCCGTTGGGGTGACCAACCGGCAGCGCTCAAATTCCAAAGCCGTTTGGAATCTCTTGGCGTGCGTGTTTACCGTCACTACGAAATTGAAGGTTATCCTTCCGATATCGACCGTATCGTAAGCGATGAAGGATACGGCAAAAACGATTATATTGAGACCTCTCGCTCGCTTGTTGTCGTTACCGCACCCGGACCGGGAAGCGGTAAAATGGCGGTTTGTATGAGCCAGCTTTACCACGATAGCAAATGCGGTATTCGCTCGGGATATGCTAAATTTGAGACCTTTCCCATTTGGAATCTCCCGCTCAAGCACCCCGTCAATATGGCGTATGAGGCAGCTACGGCAGACCTCAACGATATGAATATGATTGACCCCTTCCATTTGGAAGCTTATGGTCAAACCACCGTCAACTATAACCGCGACGTAGAGATCTTTCCCGTGGTGGATGCAATGTTCCGCCGCATCAGCGGAGAGTCCCCCTACAAGTCTCCTACAGATATGGGAGTGAATATGGCAGGTAACTGCATTGTAGATAACGATGCTGTTTGCGATGCCGCCAAAAAGGAGATCATTCGCCGTTATTACGCAGCTCTGACACGCCAACGCAAGGATAACGGTCCCAGAAATGAGATAGATAAGCTTAAGCTTTTGATGCAAACGGCGGGGGTAGATTCCGAAACGCGCGGCGTTTCTGTAGCGGCAAAGGCTAAGGCAGAAGCAACGGGCAAGCCCGCAACCGCTATTGAATTACCCGACGGAACCATCGTTACGGGCAAGACCTCGCGTCTGTTGGGAGCGGCTTCGGCGGCTTTGCTCAACGCGCTCAAAACACTTGCGGATATCGATGACGGTATCGACTTGATTTCTCCCGAAATCCTTGAACCTATCACCAATCTCAAGGTAGGTCTTTTGGGAAGCAAAAACCCGAGACTGCACCCCGACGAGCTTCTCATTGCACTGTCCATTTGCGCGGTTCACGATCCCGTAGCCGCAAAAGCAACGGCACAGCTATCCAAACTGCGCCATTGCGAAATGCACTCCACCGTTATTCTTGCGGCAAGCGATGAGCACACGCTCAAAAAATTGGGTGTAAACCTGACCTGCGATCCCACTTATGAAACAAAAAAACTTTATCACGGATAAAATCTAACTGAAAGGAGTAGCCTTATGGGAACCGTATACGATTATATGCATTGGCGAGGAGATTTGACGTTTCGGGCTGCTCCTTTTTGCGAGGTTGACAGTTTGATCCTTTCTATGCTTGCCTATGTGGATATGCAGGATATTGTCCCTGCCCCCGATAGAGAGGTGGAGTTTCCATCCGTTTGGGCGGCATCTAAGGAGTATTTGGAGCGTTATCCCGAACCCAAAAAAGCAAAAATGGGGGTTCTCATTCCCAAAGATATTATCAAAATGATGCGGGTAATGCGTTCCACAAAGCGTTTTGGAGCTCTTAAAATGTGCAACTATGTCAATGTGATAGACCCCGAAACCGAACTGCAATTTTCAGCCGTTACTTTTCTTTTAAACGATGGGACAGCCGTAGTGACCTATCGCGGCACCGACGACACCTTGGTGGGTTGGAAAGAAGATATGAATATGTGTTTTCTTCCCGTGGTTCCTGCACAGCAAAAAGCGGTGGAATATTTGACATCCGTTGCCGAAAAACATAAGGGAAAACTCATTTTAACAGGGCATAGCAAGGGTGGCAATCTTGCCGTTTATGCCGCAGTGCATAGCGATGCCGCTATTCGTGAGCGCATCACCGCGGTTTACAGTAACGACGGCCCCGGATTTGGCAAAAATATTCTCGATGACCCCGATTATGTTGAAATGCGTCCTCGCATTACCAACCTTGTACCGCAGTCCTCGGTTGTGGGAATGCTTCTTGAGCACGACGAAAACTTTACGGTTGTCAAAAGCCGTCAAAAATCGGGATTTTTACAGCACAACGGACTTTCTTGGGAGATTTTGGGTAATTCTTTCGTTCATCTCAAGGATGTTACCCCTGATAGCCGCAAGCTTGACCGCACCGTTAACCAATGGATACGTGATATGACTCCCGAACAAAGAGAAGAATTTGCCGAGGCGGTGTATCAGCTTTTCTCGGTAGATGGGGCACAAACACTCACCGATCTTGTAGCGGCGCGCAAAAAATGGTTTTCTCATACCAAAAATCTTGACCCAAAGGTTCACGAAACCATACAGAGAATGTTTGCCGAACTGATCGGCATCAATAAAATCAGCAAAATAAAAGATGTTTTTCGCCGAGGAGCGGACAAAAATAAGGAAGAAGTTTTGGAATAAAAAAGGAACAGCACCGTGGTGCTGTTCCTTTTTTGTTTAGTGTTTTAACTCTGCATATTCTTTTTCAGGCATCTGTTCTTCTACGGATTCCTTCTTTTTTTGAAGACGAAAATAGATGGCATAAAAAGCAAAAATATATACGACGAACAGTAGAACGACCAGGAGTGGATAGAAAACGGGATGGCCTTTTACAAGATTATAGACAAGGCTGTAAGGTGTTCCATCGTGGTTCATCAAAAACATATAGTTGTAATCTAACAAAAGGTTGGCTATGTACGCCGCTATGGAAAAGCCGAGAAGAATTCCTATGGTAATGCCGGCGTTCTTTTTTTTCATACTGGTCATACCGGAAATACCTATGTAGAGTGAGGCAAAGCCGGAGATAGAATGTGTAATCCCCGAAAACACATTGTCCATCGAGAGGGTAGGGTAAGCACCGTAGTTTTGCGCGGCACCGACAGTCCCGAACACTGCTCCCAAAACGCCGAAGATGAAAACAAAATCTAAGCACGCCTCACGAAGTCTGCCCTTGCAAAAGGCAGCCATAGGAATGGCGATGAGTTGAATACTGCAAAGAAAGAGGGGAAGAACATATAGCCAATGCATTGCGTTCTGTGAACGAATACAAAGTATAACAATTTTTACAATTTCAAAGCTGTTGATTAAAATGGCGCAAGTAATCAAAACCTTGTTTTTTTCATCAAGTGCAGAATGTTGATATTTTTTGCCGAAAACAATAGCCAAGGTTACCATGAGCACCATAAATATCGAAACGGTGAGAATATGCTGCCAAGACCAAGCGCCCTCGGCTTCTCGTATATAGTGATAACTACCGCTTTCAAATTTTGCTAGGCCAAAAAATTCTCTCATAATTTATCTCCTGAATATATGCGCAAAAATTTATTTTTTGCCAAGCATAATTTTAATAATTTCGCGGTCGGTTTCCAGCATACCGTCGCGCGCGAGCTGACCGACGTTGCGAATGGTATTTTCAACGCCTTTTGTGACGATTCCATCACCGCCAAAGAATTCGCGTCCGGATTTTGCCATTTCCCAGCCCATAAAGCCGGCCTCTACCGCCATTGCGATTTTTGCAGCACAGGAGGGCTTTGCGCCATCGCAAATGGTGCCCGAAAGAATGGCAACCGCATTGACGAGTGTGTGGGCGATTTCGTGGAATTTTCCTCCCTCAAGGTAGCAGATGCCCGCACCGGAACCAACTCCCGCGCTGATAGCACCGCAGTAGGCGGAAAGGCAACCAATGCCCGTTTTTTGATGTACAGTAATCAAATCTGCAACAATTAACGCGCGCAAAAGTTCTTCTTCGCTTTTGCCTGTTTCTCGAGCATAAACAATAACGGGAACAGATGCGGTAATACCTTGGTTTCCACTCTCCGAAAGAATGCAAACGGGGAACTCGCATCCGCTCATACGAGCATCCGAGCCGGCAGCGGCATAGGCGCGTGCTTTGTCCTTGACACTAATATTTCCGTCACCCAAAATCAATTGACCGATAGAAGCGCCGTAAGGGTTGCGCAGACCTTCCTCGGCAATCGCCATATTCATTTCCATTTGGCGCAAAAGATGGGGGCGCAACTCGTCAAGCGGTGTGGTGTCTGCAAATTCAATAATATTTTCAACCGTCAAGAGGGAACGGTTGGTCGCATTTTTTGTGCTTGCGGCAAGTGCTTCCTTTTGAACGTAACGCTCAATCACGCTTTCACCGTTGCGTTCTGCCAAAACAATATTGGTGTGGTATCCCGAAATTTGCACGCGTGCCGTGTTCTCCCCGCTGCGACCTGCAATTAAGAGGTCGAACGTGCAAGTGGATTTTAATTCCGATACCTTGATGGGCGTTTTTTTGAGGTAGGAGCAGAGAGAGAGGCGTTCATCCTCGCCAAGCACTGATAAAAGCTCAAGCTTTTTATCAAATCTGCCCGAAATAATGCCTGCCGCAACCGCCGCTTCAATGCCGTGCATACCGCCTGTTGCGGGAACAATCACGCTTTTTACATTTTTGATGATGTTTCCACTCAAGGAAATTTCGATTGCTTCGGGTATTTCACCCAAAGCGTCACGCACCAGGGCAGAAGCATAAGCAATCGCAATCGGTTCGGTGCATCCCATTGCAGGCTGCAATTCCTCAATTAAAATTGCTTGATATGTATTGAAAATTTCATTTGTAAGCATAAAATGCAATTCCTTTTTGTAAAAGCTCGCCCGGGAGCGAGCTTTTTGTTTTTTTTTAGTTTTTCGGGAAGCTATCCTTCAGACCAACTACGCGGTTAAAGGTATTCGGGTTTTTGGTATCCTTGCAGAAGTAGCCGGTGCGGACGAACTGGAACTGTTCGCCGGGTGTAGCATTGGTAAGGGAAGGCTCAACGACAGCGCCCGCAAGCTTGGTAAGAGAATCGGGATTGAGAAAATCGAGATAGGTCTTGCCTTCGGGAACGTCAGCGGTGTTCTCGATGTTGAAGAGACGGTCATAGAGCATAAAGGTTGCGGGAACGGCATATTTGGCAGAAAGCCAATGAACGGTACCCTTAATTTTGCGTCCGTCAGCGGGCATTCCGTTGCCGGTTTCCAGGTCTGCGGTTGCGTGAATGCACTTAATAGAGCCGTCCTCGTTCTTTTCAATGCCTGCGTATTTGATGATATAGCCACCCATTAGGCGAACCTCGCCGTCGGGCTTGAGGCGGAAGAATTTGGGAGGCGGAACCTCTGCAAAGTCGTCGGCATCAATGAAGATTTCGCGCGTCATAGGAACGTCACGTGTGCCGAGCTCGGGCTTTTGAGGATGGTTGGGAAGAGCAATCATCTCTTCCTTATCTTCGGGATAGTTATCAATGATAACACGAATGGGATTGGCAATACCTACGCGACGCAAAGCGTTTTCATTGAGGTCATTGCGTACGCAAGCCTCGAGCTGACGAACGTCAACGGTGTGGTCGGTGTTTGTAACGCCTGCTTCGCGAACGAAGGTGAAGAGCGCTGCGGGTGTGTAGCCACGGCGGCGCAGACCGCACAGAGTGGGCAAACGGGGGTCATCCCAACCGTCAACGTAGCCTTCCTCTACAAGCTGACGCAGATAACGCTTGGACATAACCGTGTAGGTGATGTTCATGCGACCGAATTCCCATTGGTGAGGCTTTTGAGTGAAGCCGATCTTTTCTACAACCCAGTCATAAAGAGGACGGTGGTTGCGGAATTCGCTGGAGCACAAAGAGTGAGTAATGCCTTCCAGTGCATCTTGAATGGGGTGAGCAAAGTCATACATCGGATAAACGCACCATTCGTCACCTTGGCGGTGATGATGGATGTGCTTGATGCGGTAGATAACGGGGTCACGCAGATAGGGGTTGTCCGACGAAGGGTCAATCTTTGCACGCAGGGTACGCGCACCGTCGGGGAACTCACCGTTCTTCATACGCTCAAACAGATCAAGGTTTTCTTCAACCGTTCTGTTGCGGTAGGGAGACTCCTTGGAAGCCTGCGAGCGGTCGGTGCCCTTATAATCGGCAATTTCATCCTTGGTCAGGTCGCAAACGTAAGCGTCGCCTTGTTTGATGAGCTGAACGGCAAATTCATAGCACTTGCCAAAATAGTCGGAGCCGTAGAATACACCGCCCGTGGGGGTAGCACCCAGCCACTCAAGGTCCTCGCGAATGGAGCGAACAAACTCATCCGACTCTTTTGCGGGGTTGGTATCGTCGTAACGAAGATTGAACAGACCGTTGTATTTGTTGGATACGTCGGTATTGATGCAAATTGCCTTTACCGAGCCGATGTGGAGATATCCGTTAGGCTCGGGCGGAAAGCGGGTATGAATCTTGAGCTCGGGATTTGCCTCAAGGTCAGAGTCAATAATATCAAGAATAAAGTTTCTTTCAAGTTCTGCCATAATATTTAAAACCTTTCTTTTATCAAAGGGTAGCAATCATGTTTTGGATGCGACGGGCGGTTTCATCCTTACCGAGAATCTGCATAACGGTATAAAGGTCGGGAGCATTCATTTTGCCCGTAACCGCTACGCGCAAAAACATACTTACGTCGGCAATACTGCCGCGATATTCCTCAGGTGATGCCTTGTATGCCTTCATATCGTCGGCATAGCCGATTTCGCGAGCAACCGCTTTAACCTTTTCAAACCAAGCGTTCATATCATCGGTCATATCAAAGGTGAGGAGGAACTTTTCAAGAGCCGATTTGATGTCTGCCTTGTCGAATTTCTCTTCGTATTGATCCTCTTGAACGTAGTCAAAGAAGAATCCCATATAGGGCTTTGCATCAGACCAAGTTGCCAAGTCTTTTCTCGGCTTCTTACCACCGCGACCGATAGCAAAGATGGATTCTGTGAACGCGGGATCGCGAGCGAGCTTTTCGCCAAAGGCGGGATCATACTCAAGAGCCCAAGCGGTGACTTGCTCGGTAACTTCCTTTGCCGTCATACGGGAGATAACGTTCTTGCTGACGTCATTGAGCTTATTAAAGTCGAACAGACAACCCGACGTGCTCATCTTCTTGATGTTGAAGGGGAAGTCGGTGTAGGGCTTGTCTGCATTTTGCATATGCCACTCCTCGTAGTTGGAGTTGAGCAGAGTCATAATGTATTCGCAAACGCAAGCGGGCGCATAACCCATACGGCTGTAATCGTCCATATTGGCACCCATATCGCGCTTGGAGAGCTTCTTCTTGTTGCCGTTTTCGTCAAGGCGCATAATTTGCGCGATGTGCAAATACTTGGGCAGCTTGAAGCCAAGATAACGGAAGAGCATAATATGCTTGGAAAGGCTGGGGAGCCATTCCTCACCGCGAATAACGTGTGTGGTTCCCATCAAGTGGTCATCCACCGCGTGCGCGAAGTGGTATGTGGGAATTCCGTCGGACTTGAGCAGAACGAAATCCTCGTCGTTTTCGGGAATTTCCAATTTTCCTTTTACCAAATCGGTAAAGGGCGTTTTCTTTTCGGGGTCACCGTCAGCCAAGAGACGAAGAACAAAGGGGTTGCCTGCCGCAAGGTTTGCTTCAACATCTTCAAGGGTGATGTTGCGAGCTGCCAACATCTTTTCGCGTTGCTCGGTTTGATCCTCGTGCCAATCCTTTGCTTTGATCTCTGCTTTTTTATCTACTGCATTCAGAGCTTCAAGCTCTTCCTTGGTGGTGAATACGGGGTAAGCCTTGCCTTCACTTACAAGTTGCTTTGCGAAAACGTGATAGATAGGACCGCGTTGGCTTTGCTTATAAGGACCGTAAATGCCCTTGTCACAAATCTTGCCGTCCTCACCGATCACAGCACCCTCGTCAAAGCAGACACCGTAGTGTGCAAGTGTGCGAATGAGACCCTCAGCCGCACCGTCAACCTCGCGCTTTGCATCGGTATCCTCAATGCGCAAATAGAATACGCCGCCGCTTTGGTGTGCGAGGCGCTCACCAATGGTAGAGGGGAACAAGCCGCCAAAGTGAACAAAGCCCGTAGGGCTGGGAGCAAAACGGGTTACCTTTGCACCCTCGGGCAGATTGCGGGGTGGGAATTTGGCTTCTACGTCCGCAGGTGTTTCGGTAACGTTGGGGAAGAGAAGCGCGGCAAGCTTTTGATAATCCATAATATGTGATCCTTTCTGATAGGAGATTTACAAAAAATAGATGCAGGAATCGAGTGCCTCTGCAAGCGTGGCAGAAGAGCCGTGCCCGGGATAGATGGTGGTGCTTTTGGAAAACGCAGAAAGCTTTTGCAGAGAATCTTTGAGAAGATAAGGATCTCCGCCATATAAGTCGTAACGACCAAAGCCCTGTGCAAAAAGTGTATCACCTGTAATGAGGAACTCACCACCGCAATCATAGCACACGGAGCCGTTTGTGTGTCCGGGCGTGTGGAGTACGCGAATGGTGATCTCTCCTAAAGCGAGTGTGTCGGCATCATTGAGCCGCTTTTCGGGGCGCCGCCATGTGCGGTAATTGTGAAAAAAAGTAAAAAACGCATTTTTGTGCGCATCCTCGACAAGATCTGCATCGAGTGTGTGAATGTAAGCAGGGATCCCCGCTTTTTCGCGAAGGGTATCAAGCGAGCAGATATGGTCAAAGTGCCCATGCGTCAAAAGAATATACTGCAAGGTTGCACCGTGCTCGGCAGCTTTTTGCAAAATCATGTCAGCGTCTGCCGACGGGTCAACAACTGCGGCTTGATTGCCGCTGACAAGCAGGTAGCAGTTTGAGCCAAAGGAACCCGGAAAAAGATTGTAAATTTCCATTCATTCAGCCCCCTTTAAAATCAACTTTACCTTATATTATAGCACGAAAAAAATTATTTGTCCACTTGTTTTTTACAAAAAAACAAGAATTTTTGTTTTTATTTTCGGTTTTGACGGAAGATTTCAAACGCCAATACCGTTGCGGCGGATGCCGCCGAAAGAGAACCGCTAAAATCGCGTCCGTAGTCAATGCGAACAATACGGTCCGCCGCATCCAAAAGTGTGCGTGAGATGCCGCGCTTTTCACCGCCTACCACCAAAAGAACAGGATAAGCGAAGTGTTCGTCAAAGACCGAAACCGAATCGCGGATACCTGCACAAAGAATGGAATATCCCGCTTTGCGGAAGAGCTTTACGGCATCCTCGCCCTCGGCTTGAAAGAGGGGCAAACACTCGGAAGCACCTGCAGAAGCGCGCGCCACAACACCGCCTGCCGTCATCCAGTTGCGAGGGGGAAGAACGACGCCACTTACACCCGCCGCATAAAGCGAGCGGATGGCGTAACCAAAATTATAGGGGTCCTCGATGCCTTCAAGATAAACGTAAAAGCTATTGGGGCGAATGTCCTCAATTTTCAAGGTGGGAATGGTACGCGACGTGCAAAGTGCCAAAATACCGCCGTGCGTGTTGCCTACCGAAAGACTGTCAATTTCCTCGGCATCCACAAACTCAACGGGGAAGCCGCACTCGTGCGATTTTGCCGTTAAAAATCCGATTTGTGCAGCTTTCGACTTTCTTTTGGAGCGGTCGATGAGCACCTTTTCAATTTTGCGGTCGTTGATACCATCCGAATTGAGGAGCGCGGAAATAGAGGTCATTCCTTCCAAAATATCCGAGGAGGCAAAGCGTTTTTCTTCTTTCAACATAAAAACAATTCCTTTTTTATCAAATCGCTTCTAAAATGCGAGAGTATTGCATAGTATCAAAACAGAGAAAACCCAAATAGGAGGATGCGATATGATCTCTGATTGGACGCAAAGGGAGCGATGCGTTGTGCTGGGAGAATACCTGTTGGAGCACGCCGCAACCGTGAGAGGTGCCGCACGTGTGTTTGGCATCAGCAAGAGCACAGTACATAAAGACGTTACCGACAGGCTTCGTCACGTCAACAATGCCTTGTATTTGCAGGTGCAGCAGTTGCTTACCAAAAACAAACAAGAGCGTCACCTGCGCGGTGGGGAGGCCACCCGAAAAAAGTACACAGCAGAGCGTCAAATTGAGGAGCCTTGAACTACTCTTTGCAAAAGTATTGGGTAAAAATTCCATCAATATAAATTATATTATATCATATACCGCACGCGTTTGCAATTCTTTTTTACAAAAAAGAATATAAAAATCAAAGTATGGTAGGAAAGAGAAAAAGAGATGCACGCATCGTGGCATAAATAGAAGATATTTGTGTAATCGGCAGGGGATTTTTTCCTCTGCCGCATTCCATTGTAAATGCGGGAATTGAGAGCTTTTCTACGCACCAATCAGAGAGTCCGCCGTATGAGGCAAGCCCCTCTGCACGCGATAGCTTATAACCCGTCAGCTCAGAAAGTCGGCGTGCCGTAATACTGTTCTCTCGGCAGGTGGGTGCAAATATCTCTTCGCCCTGTGTGTGGAGCGTCATCACGCCTCTCCAAGGAGCGGAAAAACGGATGAGATTGCAAAGCGCCGCTACCTCGGGCTCGCTTTCGGCACACTCACCGCTAAAACGGGTGGGCGCCCCTTTTTTAATGCCTTCCTGCTGTTCAAGCTTTTTGTATTCCTCAAAACCCGCATCGTAGTTGTGATTGAGGTCCACACCGCGCGCATTTGCCTGCCACGCGGAAAAGTCTGCGCTCCCGTCATTCATTTCCAAGAGTCTCTCGCGCAATGGATTCTCTTCACTCACCCCGTGAATTTGATATTCTACACCGTCGGGATTGAGCATAGGAAGAACAGAAAGCGTATAACCCTTTAAAAGGTCGCACGGGTAAATTCCAAAAACGCGCTCTTTTGTGTCGATTGCTTTGCAAAGCTCCTCACAAAACTGTGTCAGAACAAGGGACGTAATCCATTCCATTCCGTGGTGCGCACCTACGTAGAGTACGCGTCGGTTTCCGCTTCCGATATGTAAAATAGGGATGGCACGGTCGAGAACAGACGTGCCTATGTAAGAAAGGGTAACAAAAGGATAGGCATCCGCCAAAGGATATAAACGCTCCATCAGCGCCGCATAATCGAATGAGCGGCTGCGGTCTTGTTGGTTGGGCATAAGAAAAAACCTCCCGTTTTGAATTTTCTATATCAGTATATGAAAGAGGGGAAAAATTGACAAATAGGTTGACACAGCATCGGGAGTGTGGTATAATAAGTTAGAAAATTTTGCGGAGGTGCTACGTGCAAAACCTTTTGTTTGATGAGCTTTGCATCAAGCGTTTCAAAAAGTGGTTTTTGATTTTTGCAATCGCTTGTGCAGGCTTTATATCCGCCATTTATACGCCCGTCTATCTTTTGCTATCTTCAAATGCCTTGTGGGATAGCTCAATCATTCTGTTTTTGTGGACGGAGCTGCTCGGCCCTGCGATGGACTTCGCCTTTTATTGGGGATCGTTTGCTTTCCTTATTTATATTTATTTGCGTTTTGGAAAAAAGCAAATCAAGTATTTTGTTCTTGTATATTTTGCAACTGTGGTAGCGAGATACCTCTTTACAATGTTTGTCAGCTTTTCCATTATGTCCTTCCCGGGGTGGGGAACCTTTTGGGAAGAGGAATTGTGGGGAGCGATATTTAGCATCGTTATGGATTGCTTGCAAATGACAGGTGTTCTTTTGCTTGCCGAATATTGTTGCTACCGCCCGTTGATGCGCAACAGAGTAAATCCCAAAGGGACATCGCGGCAAGAAATTATCAACGATTGCTTACCGGTAGAGGACATTTTCAACGTTAAAAAGCCTTTCCCCAAGCTGTGTTTATTTGCTTCGCTTATTCCGTCAGGATTGAAAATACTTTCGCGCCTGTATTATGATATCTTTTTCTGGGGACTTCCGCAGGATGGTACAGATTGGCTTTTGATGGCAACTTATTACATTGGCGATATCGCTTCATTTCTCATCGGTTATTTCGTTCTTTTGTACGTTTTGCAGCTGTTTTATGCCGACGAAACCAAAAGACGAATTGAGTTCGAATCTTAAAAGAAAAAACTATCAAAGAGCTTTGCTTCGGCAAGGCTCTTTTTTAGCACTCAAATGCAATATTAACAGAATGTTCACAACTTTATTAGAAAAAACCATTGACAAACGGTCAAAAACGTGGTAAATTTATATCGTAAGTTAGCACTCAACCAAATCGAGTGCTAAAAAACACAAAAAAACAGCAGAAAGGAGTAAATTGGTCGTGAAGGACGAAAATCGTGGATTAAGCGAGCGAAAAAAGCAAATATTAAAAGCAATCGTCGATGCACATATTGAGGGCGGCGAACCGGTTGGCTCCAAGTATATTCTGCAAAGTAAAAACATCAACTGTTCCTCGGCAACCATCCGTAACGAGATGGCAGAGCTTGAGGAAATGGGATATCTCGAGCAGCCTCACGCATCCGCGGGGCGCGTTCCCAGTGAGCTCGGTTACCGTTTTTACGTTGATGCGCTCATCGAGCGTTACGCAATGACAACCAATGAGATTGCGCAAATCAACGCGCTTCTCAAAGCAAAAATGGGGGAGCTTGACCAAATCCTTTTGGCGGCATCCAACCTAGCATCGGCCATGACCAACTATACGGGCATTGCTATCAAGCCAAAGCTTCACTCTGTTAGCGTTGAAAAGTTCGAGACCATTTATCTCGACGCCGACCACATCATTTTGGTGGCGGTCGATTCCGACGGAAACGTAAAGAGCAAGCATCTGCACTCCGAGACGCAAGCCTTCTCGCAGGCGGCGGTCACAAAGCTTGCACGCGTGCTCAATTCTACGCTCGTAGGTCTTTCC
>JAZQKM010000042.1:0-2198 GCA_045542155.1 Eubacteriales bacterium | reverse complement strand
AAGCTTTGAAAGCTCCTCTCCCGAAAGAATGATGTCGCACTCTCGATTGACAATTCCGCACGCGCGTCCAATGCTTGAGGCGGTCTCGGGGCTGTCGCCCGTTATCATCACCACGTGAACGCCTGCATCCTGCAAGCCTGCCACGGCTTCCACTGCCTCATCACGCAGAGCATCCTGCAAGCAGAGCGCGCCAAGATAAGTAAGAGAGCCGTGCAAGCCATCGGTGTGCAAGGGAGCGGAAATATTCTCGCGCGAGACAGCCATTGCAAGCACGCGGTGACCGTTTCGCGTTTGTCTTTTTACACTTTCCTCGGCGCGAGAGCGCGAAAAGGGAACGATTGCACCATCCGCACGCATCTGATCCAAAACGAGTGGAAAAAGCTTTTCGGGCGCTCCGAGTATCAACGTTAAATGCTCGCGTCCCCCGAGCGAGACAGCGGCATATTTGCGTGTACTGTCAAAGGGAAGGCGAGAAAGAACACTGACGCCTTGCGGCTTTGGATGTTCCAAGACACTTTCTAGTAGCGCGCGCGCGGTTGCATTTCCGCCAAGGGCGATTGGTTTGCCGTTCTCCCCAACGCCAACCGTGGCATCCGTTCCAAGGTGAAGCATCAAAGCGGTCAATTCCCATATGCGCGAATGGGAGCGACAGAGCTTTGCAACCGTTGTTTCATTCCCATCGGGAAGCAGAATGCTTCCAAGGCGCATTTTGCCCTCGGTGAGCGTTCCCGTTTTGTCGGTAAAGAGGATGTTCATACTGCCTGCCGCTTCAATGCCAACAGGCTTTCGTACCAAAACGCGGTCGCGCGCCATGCGCTTGATGTTTGCCGCAAGAACCACCGCAACCATCATCGGCAGCCCCTCGGGAACGCAGGTCACAAGCACACTTACCGCCAAGGTGAATGCGTGCAAGAGGTTTGAGAGCAGGTAGGGCAGGTCGGTCAGCTTGATGTAAATGAGCTCGCGTTGCCAGCCGCTACTGATGACAAAGGTGTTAAATAGATACGCTGCCGCCACGAGAGCCGCGGCAACATAGCCAAAGATGCTGATTTGTTTTGCAAGCTTTGTGAGCCTGCGCTTGAGAGGACTCTCTCTCGTTTCGGTTTGAATTTCGCGTGAGATCTCTCCCAAAAAGGTCGCATCTCCCACCGCGGTGACAAGCATTTCACCGCCTCCCTCGGTTACGGTGCACCCGCGAAAGAGCGCAGATGGAGACTCGGGAGTCATCGAAGAGGATTCCAAAGGGTATTTGCGTACCTCGCGGCTCTCACCCGTCATAGCGGATTGGTCGGCGCACAGCGCGCCCAAAAGCATCCGCCCGTCGGCGGGAATGGCATCGCCCGCGCTCAAAAGTACGACATCTCCTACCACCACCTCGCGAATAGGAATCTCCTTCACACTTCCGTCTCTGCGAACACGGCAAAGAATTTTTCCTGCGTCTTGTTCGAGCCGCTCAAAGGCGCGTGCCGAGCCGTATTCCGAAAGGGTGGAGATAAAGGTGGCAAGAAAGACCGCGATGCCGATTCCAATGGTCTCCGCGAGGTCGCCGTTGCCGAACAACAGAAGCAGATGCACGCCAAGCGCCGCGAGCAAAATGCGAATGACGGGATCATTTAAGTTACCGAAAAACTGCCGCAAAAAGCTTTTGCGTTTTTGTCGTGATAACACGTTTTCTCCATACTCGCGTCGCGATTGCAACACCTCGGCAGTATTTAGCCCCGCCGAGGACGACGTCGTTTTTTCTTTTGTTCCTCTCATTTTTTCCTCCCAAAGCTTTTTCTTCAATATATGATAAAAAAGAGGGGGTTATGACGAAAAAAAAGACACCGACTGCGTAGCATCGGTGTCTTTTTTCGTTATTAAATAAATTGTTCGAGGAACGCCTTACCCATGCGAATATCCTTGATTTGCTGTTCGCCGTGAATCTCACGCTCGATGGTGATGGGGCCGTCGTAGCCACACTCTTTCAGGCGAGCAATCAGCTTGGGGAAGTTAACGTGTCCTTGTCCGAGAGGTGTCTCCTTGCCAAAGGAGTGTCCGCTATCGGGATATACGCCGTCTTTGGCGTGCACGTCGCGGATGTACTTGCCCAACAGATAGAGGGAGTCGATGGGGTTTGCCTTGCCGTAAAGAATGAGGTTTGCAGGGTCGAGGTTGACACCAACGTTGTCAAGCCCGATGTCCTCAATGGCACGTGC
>JAZQKM010000041.1:0-2899 GCA_045542155.1 Eubacteriales bacterium | reverse complement strand
TGAGTAACTGTTCCGGTAACGACATCTCCTGTATTTAAAGTTAAGCATTGCGATTCGAGCATTTCTTCGAAATTTTCTTTGATTTCGCTCATGGTTTTATATACCTCCTGTATTTCCTCGCTTGGTGTCGATGCACCTGCGACGATTCCAACGTGATGCGATGCGGTAAAGCATTCGGTATCCAATTCGGATGCCGCCGCGATCCACACCGTGTTGCCGCATTTCTCGCGGCAAATTTGATAAAGCTTCGCGGTGTTGGCACTCTTTCTGCCCCCCACCACTACGATGCCATCGCACCGTGCTGCAAGTTCCTCGGCGCGGCTTTGCCGCTCTTCGGTCACACTGCATATTGTACCAAAAATTTTGGCATTTGTATATAGTTTTTTAGTAATCTTTTCAGTTTTGTTCCATTTGCACAAATTTTGCGTTGTTTGAGCCGCCAAAATGGGGATTTTGCCGTCGTTTTTTTGCTCTTTTCGACGCAAAAGCACTTCTTCAATTCCCTCGGGGGAGTTAGATACATATTTTTCACCCTTGACACGACTCATCACGCCCTTGACCTCCGGGTGATTTTCATCTCCTAAAAAGAGGAAAAACTCTGCATTGGGATCACATTCTTCGGCAATTCGATGAATCTTTTTGACAAAAGGACACGTACAATCACAAAGCTTGAAATGAGAATTGTTTGCGGCAATTTGCTGCAAGGCTTTTTCGGTGCTTTCAAGAATTCCGTGAGCGCGAATAATCAGTACAAACGGATGCTCTTTGGATGCTTCCTCTGCCCTTTTTTGAGCTTCCGCTTCATCCATAGAAACAATGCCTCTCTCCCCAAGAGATTGCACATATGCTTCGTTATGAATAAGAGGTCCGAGAGTAGCAACCGTAGCGTTTGGAAGAGCCTCACAAATCACCTTTTCGAGTGTTTGAACCGCTCTTTGAACACCAAAGCAAAAGCCTGCGTGCGGAGCGATCTCAACAATTCGACCGCTCATCATATCTCGGTCTTTTCCTTAATCAATTTGATAATTGCTGCGGTACACTCATCGGGCGTCATTCCGGAGTTGTCGAACAAAACGGCATCCTTGGCGGCAACTGCGGGAGCAACTGCACGGGTGCTGTCGTTGCGGTCACGTTCTCTCATATCGGCAAGAACTTCCTCATAGGTAACCTCAATTCCCTTTGCCACCAATTCGTCGCGGCGACGCATAGCGCGGCACTCATCCGATGCCGTCAAAAAGATTTTGACGTTGGCATTAGGCAAAATCACCGTACCGATGTCTCTGCCATCCATAATAACGCTGTTCTCACGCGCAATTTTGCGTTGCGTTTCCAAAAGGAAGGTTCGCACTGCGGGAATTGCCGATACAGCAGATGCATACATGGACATTTCGGGGGTACGGATGCGGTCGCCGAGGTCTTCACCGTTGAGGCAAACGATCTGACGTCCGTTTTCGTATTTGAGATCAACCGAAATTTCGGGCAAAAGTGCGGCAACACCTTCGGGATCCTTGGGATCAACGTCGCGCGAGCGTACAAAGTAACCTATGGTGCGATAAAGTGCGCCGGTATCTACATATATAATGCCCAACTCGCGGGCAACGGCCTTTGCAACCGTTGATTTGCCTGCCCCACTGGGACCGTCGATAGCAATTTGAATCATACTGCTTTTCCCTCGTTTAAAAGAATTTTATCCCCACGCAGCGGATGTGCCCGCAACAGTGGCGGTGGAAAATGCGATTTGCAGATTGAAGCCGCCCGTATAGGCGTCAACATCCAAAACCTCGCCTGCGAAGTACAAGCCTTCCACAAGCTTGGATTGCATTGTTTTGGGGTCTATCTCCTTAACGCTAACGCCACCGCGTGTGACGATGGCTTCCTCGATGGGACGGAACCCAACAAGCTTTACACGAATTCCCTTGAGAATACGTACCATTTTTTCGCGCTCCTCGCGCGTAATAGAATTGACCTTTTTGCGCGGATCAATACCACACAATTTAATGTAGGGAGCGATCATTTTTTGCGGCAGGAGATCATCCAGCGCGTTGATAAGATCGCGATTTTGATATTTTGAAAAATCCGAAAGGATGCGAGCATCCAATGTTTTTTCGTCAAGAGCCGGTTTGAGGTCGATGATAGCCTCGTATTTGCCGGGGGCAATGTCGGACAGATGCGCCGATGCCGAAAGGACCAAAGGACCGGTCATTCCATAATGCGTAAAGAGCATTTCACCGAAATCCTCGTAGACGGCCTTACCGGACTGTGTCATTTTAATAGTGAGAGACACATTCCTGAGCGACAGTCCTTGTAGTGAAGCGCAAAGCTTTCCCTCTGCCACAATGGGAACCAGTGATGGATGCAAGGGAGTGACAGTATGCCCTGCCTCGGCAGCAAAGCGGTATCCGTCACCGTCGGAACCTGTCATCGAATAAGAGCGACCGCCCGTACATATGATAACGGCATCGAATGCTTCCTCTATTTCCGCTCCCGATTGGCCGTAATAAAGACCGCAAATTTTTCCCCCTGCTAGTTGAAGTCCGCGCACACGTTGGTGAACGATTTTAACACCTACTTCACGACAGCGTCTCTCCATTGCAGAAACGATGTCTGCTGCGCGATCGGAAACGGGAAAAACGCGTTTGCCTCGTTCGGTTTTGAGCGGTACGCCTGCATCTTCAAAAAAAGCCATTGTATCCGCCGTAGAAAAACGCGAAAGAGATGCATACAAAAATCTTGGGTTGGTGGGCACGTTGGAAAGAAACTCATTATTATCACAGTTGTTTGTAACATTGCAACGCCCTTTGCCTGTGATGCGGAGCTTTTTACCAACGCGGTCGTTGCGTTCAAAGAGTGTAACTGCCGCACCTGCTTCAGCCGCTGTAATAGCAGCCATCATTCCTGC
>JAZQKM010000040.1:0-12700 GCA_045542155.1 Eubacteriales bacterium | reverse complement strand
GCCATTCGCATGCGCTTTGACGAGGCAAGCACCTCGGGCAATGAAGTGCTTGAAGCAAGAGGGCTTTCAATGGCATTCGGTGAGAGAAAACTATTTGATGACATTTCATTTTTGATTAAGAGAAGCGAGCGCGTCTTAATCATCGGCCCCAACGGCTGTGGCAAATCGACACTCATCAAAATCATTTTGCACAAGCTCGCACCCGTGGCGGGAAGTCTGACCGAGGGCTACAACGTTCACGTGGGCTACTATGATCAGGAAAACCAAAATCTCTCCCCCGAGAACACCGTTCTTGATGAGCTTTGGAACGCCTACCCCACCAAGACAGAAACCGAAATTCGCAACACGTTGGGACTCTTCCGCTTTACAGGTGAGGATGTTTTCAAAACCGTTAGCGTTCTTTCGGGCGGTGAGAGGGCAAGACTGACACTTTCCAAACTGATGCTCTCTCAAATGAACCTTTTGGTGCTTGACGAGCCCACAAACCACCTTGACATCGACTCGCGCGAAGCGCTGGAATCGGCACTTGAGCAGTTTGAGGGTACCATTGTTACCGTATCACACGACCGTTATCTCATTGAAAAATTGGCAACTCGCATTCTGCAGCTCAAACCCGGCAAAGCGTTTGCAGGTGACCTTTTGGACTACCGCGTAGATAACAAAGGTCACGCCTTTAGCGAGTTTGAAGCTTATAAAAACGCCCGCATTGCGGAGTTTGAAGAAAAGGAGCTTTCCTCTCCCACCGTAAGCACGCAAAGCTCTCAAAAAGAGCAGTATCTCAAAAACAAGCAGGCAAACGCCGATGCGCGCAAACGCAAGAATTACCTTGACAAGCTCCGCCGCGAATGCGAGAGCATTGAAGGCGAGCTTGCTGCCATTGAAGAAGAGCTCTTTGGCTCTGCCGCCGCCGACTACGTGCGCGCCGCCGAGCTTGACGAAAAGAAAACCGCACTTGAGGAACGACTGATGGAAATTTATGAAGAATTGGAGACATCAGAATGAAACGAAAAAAGAATAAGAAGGTAGGGCTTATCGGTAAGTTTCTGCCCTACTACAAGCCATATCTCGGCATTATGTCGTTTGATATGTTTTGTGCCGCACTGACCACCGTCTGCGAGCTCGTTCTCCCTATGGTGGTGCGCACCATTACCAATGCGGCATCTGCCGAGAACATTGCAACACTCACCCCAAAGCTCATTTTTGGCATTGGCGGAATGTATATCCTGCTTCGCATCATTGACACCGCCGCCAACTATTTTATGACCTCTATCGGTCATATAATGGGTACGAAGATTGAGACCGATATGCGCCGTGACCTTTTTGCCCATTTGCAAAAGCTTTCCTTCTCTTACTACGACAACACCAAGGTGGGAACCTTGATGTCCCGTATGACGACCGACCTGTTTGACGTGACCGAGTTTGCGCACCACTGCCCCGAGGAATTCTTTATTGCGGGCGTAAAAATCATCGGTGCGTCCATATTGCTCTGCACCATCAACGTGCCCTTGACGCTTAACATCTTCTCGGTAATTCCGCTCATTCTTGCATTCTCCATCTTCTTCCGCCGCCGTATGCGCAATAACTTCCGCGAGTCGCGCAAGCAAATCGGCGAGCTCAACTCGCAAATTGAGGATAGCCTCTTGGGTGTTCGCGTAACACGCTCCTTTGCCCGCGAGGACGAGGAAAAAAGAAAGTTTGGTGAGGGCAACTGCGAATACCTTCGCATCAAAAGTGAACGTTATCGCATTATGGGCGCGTTCCACTCCTCAACCCGTCTGTTTGACGGCCTAATGTACATCCTCGTTGTGGTGATGGGCGCACTGTTTATGATGGGGATTGGAAACCTGCCCACCATCACTCCCCCCGACTACATTGCATACTTGATGTTTGTTTCTACCCTTCTCACCTCTATCCGCCGCATTGTCGAGTTCTCCGAGCAATTCCAGCAAGGCATTTCGGGCATTGAGAGATTCCAAGAAATTATGGAGACCGAGCCCGAAATTCAAGATGCTCCAAATGCTACCGAGCTGTGTGACGTAAAGGGACGTGTGAAATTCTGCGATGTTTCCTTCCGCTATGAAACCGAAACCAAGAACGTACTAACACATCTTGACCTTGACGTTGCTCCCGGTGAGAACATCGCACTTGTCGGCCCTTCGGGCGGCGGCAAAACAACGCTCTGCTCACTCATCCCACGCTTTTATGAGGTATCGTCTGGCAAAATCTTGGTGGACGGAAAGGATATTCGCGAGGTCACTCTGCACTCCCTGCGCAGCTGCATCGGCGTTGTAGCGCAGGACGTTTACCTCTTTTCGGGTAGCGTGCGCGAAAACATCGCCTACGGCAAGGTGGATGCCACCGATGAAGAAATTGAAGCCGCCGCAAAAATGGCAGGCGCTCACGATTTTATCAAAACGCTGCCAAACGGCTACAGCACCTACGTTGGTGAGCGCGGTGTTAAGCTCTCGGGCGGTCAAAAGCAGCGCATCTCCATTGCCCGTCTCTTCCTCAAAAATCCCCCGATCCTCATTCTTGACGAAGCAACCAGCGCCCTTGACAACGAAAGCGAAAGACTCGTTCAACAGTCTCTTGAAAAGCTTGCCGAGGGACGCACCACCTTTACCATTGCACACCGCTTGACAACCATTCGCAATGCCGATCGCATTTTGGTTTTGACCGAGAACGGTATTGAAGAATCGGGCACACACCAAGAGCTGATAAACAAGGGCGGCATTTACAGCGAGCTCTATGCTCTATATTCAACGCTTTGATATAAAAGACAATTTCCAACGAAAGGAACAAATACTATGTATGACGTTGCCATTATAGGCGGCGGTGTTGTGGGCGGCATGATTGCACGCACCCTCGCCTCTTATAAATTGAATATTTGTATTTTGGAAAAAGCACACGACGTTGCCACAGGCTCGAGTGCGGCAAACTCTGCTATCGTTCATGCAGGCTATGATGCCAAGGAAGGCTCTCTCAAAGCCAAGCTCAACGTGCGCGGCTCACAGCTGATGCCCTCTGTTTGCGAGGAACTCGGTGTCAAATATCAAAATAACGGTTCTTTGGTTATCGGCTTTAACCAAGAGGACCGCCAAGCACTTGAGGCTCTCCTCGTTCGCGGAAACAAGAACGGCGTTCCCGGACTTCGCATTCTCGAAAAAGACGAGCTCCACGCCCTTGAGCCCAATCTTTCCCCTGACGTTCTGTGCGCACTCCACGCACCCACAGGTGCTATCGTTTGCCCGTATGAGCTCACCATTGCATCGATTGGTAACGCAATGGACAACGGTGCCGACCTCAAGCTCGACTTTGCCGTAAGCGGTATTCGTGACCTCGGCACACATTACGAGATTTCTTCCAACAACGATACTGTCTCTGCCCGTTACGTCATCAACGCGGCCGGTCTCTTTGCCGATGAGATCGCCAAAATGGCAGGAGACGATAGCTTTTCCATTCATCCGCGTCGCGGTGAATACGTGCTCCTCGATAAGGAGTGCGGCAAATTGGTAAGACACACCATCTTCCGCACCCCGGGCAAAATGGGCAAAGGCATTCTCGTCTCCCCCACCGTGGACGGCAACCTGATTACAGGTCCCACGGGCGTTGATATTGAAGACAAGCTCGATAAATCCACCACCGCTGAAGGGCTCTCCTTCGTTATGCAACAAAGCAACGAGAACACCACGGGCATTCCCTTTGGCAAGAGCATTACCTCTTTTTGCGGTCTGCGCGCGGTCGGCTCTACGGGTGACTTTATCATAGGCAATCCCCTGCCCCGCTTTATCAATGTGGCAGGTATTGAGTCCCCAGGACTTTCCTCTGCCCCTGCCATTGCCGAAATGGTTGTAGAGCTGCTCGAAAAAGCAGGTTTGACTTTTGAAAAGAAAGCCGATTTCAACCCCATCCGTCCCGCGACTCACGCTTTCCGCGAGGGGACGATTGAAGAAAAGAATGCCATCATTGCAAAAGACCCTTCCTACGGTCACATCATTTGCCGTTGTGAGGGTGTCAGTGAGGGTGAAATTTTGGCGGCTATTCGTCAAAATCCGCGCCCGCGCGACCTTGACGGTGTTAAGCGTCGCACACGCGCACAAATGGGACGCTGCCAAGGCGGCTTCTGCTCCCCTTACATTGTCGAGCTCTTGGCACAGGAAATGAATATCCCCTATGAGGACGTTACCAAATGCGGCGGTAAATCGCGCATCAACGTAGAAAAAACAAAGGAGGTTCGCTAATATGAGAGAAATTGATCTTGTGATTGTTGGCGGCGGCCCTGCCGGCATGAGTGCGGCTCTGGCGGCATACGATGCAGGCATTCGCGACCTTCTGATTTTGGAACGTGACGAAAAGCTCGGTGGCATTTTGCAGCAATGCATCCACAACGGCTTTGGACTTCATCGCTTTGGCGAGGAGCTGACAGGTCCCGAATATGCTTGGCGTTATGAAAAAGAAGTACACGCTCGCAACATTCCCTTCCTTCTTGGCACTATGGTGCTTGATATCACTCCCGACCGCGTAGTGACTGCTACCAATGCCGAGGACGGTGTATTCCGGCTCAAGGCAAAAGCGATTATTTTGGCAATGGGCTGCCGCGAGCGCTCTCGCGGTGCTCTCAACATTGCAGGCACACGTCCTGCGGGCATTTACAGCGCAGGAACGGCACAAAAATACGTCAACCTCAAGGGCTATCTCCCCGGCAAGGAAGTCGTCATTCTCGGTTCGGGTGATATTGGTCTGATCATGGCGCGCCGCATGACTCTCGAGGGTGCAAAGGTGCACGCCGTTTGCGAATTGATGCCTTACTCCGGCGGACTTGCAAGAAATATTGAACAATGTCTCAACGATTTCAACATTCCGCTCAAGCTCAGCCACACCGTAGTCGAAATTCACGGCCGCGAGAGACTTGAGGGTGTTACCATTGCAAAGGTAGACGAGCGCCGCCGTCCCATCCCCGAAACGCGCGAATATATCCCCTGCGATACGCTTCTTCTCTCGGTTGGCCTCATTCCCGAAAACGAGCTCTCCAAAACCGCAGACGTCACCCTTGACCGCGTCACCAACGGCGCTGTGGTCGACCAAGACAGACAAACCGCTACCGAGGGCATTTTCGCTTGCGGAAACGTACTCCACGTGCACGACCTCGTCGACTTTGTTTCCGAGGAAGCCGAGGTTGCAGGCAAGAGCGCGGCGGCTTATATTCTTGGAAATGCAGAAAAGAAGATTCACATTCCTCTCTCAACCGACGGTAAGGTTCGCTACACTGTTCCGCAGGTCATCACTGCCGAAAAGGACGTTACCGCTTACTTCCGCGTAGCCGACGTTTACCGAAACGTCACCCTCAAGGTGCTTGACGGTGAGCGCGTGGTCGCACAAAAGAAAAAGAGCCGTATGGCTCCGGGCGAGATGGAAAGCATCACGCTCAAGGCATCTGCTTTTGCCGATGCAAAGGATTTGAAATTTGTTTTGGAGGTACGCTGATATGAAAAGAAATTTGACCTGCATCGTGTGCCCCATCGGTTGCCAACTCACGGCAACCATTGAGAACGGTACTGTAACCGAGGTTACGGGCAACACCTGCCCTCGCGGCAAGCAATATGCTATTGACGAGTGCACAAATCCCGTTCGCACCATCACCACAACAGCACGCACATCAAACGGCGGCGTAATCCCTGTAAAAACAGACCGCCCTGTTCCCAAAAGCTTAATGTTTGAATGTATGGAAGAAATCAACCGCGCGGCGGTTGCTCTCCCCGCCCAAATCGGTGACGTTGTAATTGAAAATCTACTGAATACAGGAGCAAATGTGGTTGTTACCGCAAATATGGAATAAACAAAAAGGAAGCCGTTCCGCAGAACGGCTTCCTTTTTATTTCTATTTATTGATTTTTTCTCCAGCTGCCGGGGGCAAAGAACAACAAAATCGGGAAAATTTCAAGTCTGCCCGCAAGCATATCGAACGTGAGAACAAGCTTGGAAAGAACACTGTAATTTTCAAAGTTCATCATAGGACCTACAGCTTCAAATCCGGGACCGATATTATTAAAGCAAGCCAAAACTGCCGAAATATTTGTGCCGATGGAAAAGCCGTCAAAGCAAACAACCACAAAGCTCAAAAACAATATCAAAATATAAGCCGAAAGATAGCCGTTTACACCGGACATTGTCTTTTCGTCGACTGCGCGTCCGTTTACACGAACCACCTCTACTCTGTTGGGGTGAACCATTTGTCGAATATTACGGCGCAAGCCTTTGAACAAAAGCAAGACACGCGCGCATTTCATACCGCCGCAAGTGCTTCCCGCACAGGCGCCCGTAATCATCAAAACAGTTAAAATTCCTTTGGAAAACGTCGGCCATAGGTCAAAGTCTACGGTTGAATACCCCGTAGTAGAAATGATACTTGCAACTTGGAATGCTGCGTGGCGAATACTCTCACCAAGAGTATCGTACATATCGACAATATTCCATGTAATCAAGAGGATACTGACAGTAACGAGGCAAAAATACAGGCGCAATTCTTCATCTTTGAAAACCGAACGGAATTGACGGAGAAGAATGAGATAATAACAGCTGAAATTAACACCGAAAAGCAACATAAACACCGTGGTTACGTTTTGAATGTAAGGACTAAAACCGCCAATACTATCACTCTTAACACCAAAGCCACCCGTGCCCGCCGTGCCAAACATCGTGCAGAGCGCCTCAAACCAATTCATATCCCCCAACATCAAAAGAGCAAAGTTGAGAACACTAAGCACCATATAAGTGCTATAAAGGTAAACCGCCGTTTGACGAAGCTTGGGAACAAGCTTACCCACCTCGGGTCCGGGGCTTTCCGCACGAAAGAGATGCATGGTAAAGCCCTCGTTCTTCTTTCCACCGGGAGTAAGTGCCAGCAAAAAAACAAGCACACCCATTCCGCCTACCCAGTGGCTAAAGCTTCTCCAATAAAGGATGCCGCGGGAAAGGACTTCTACGTTGGGAACAATCGAAGAACCTGTTGTGGTAAAGCCAGAAACAATTTCAAAAAGTGCATCAATAAAGTGCGGAATTTCCCCTGAAACGACAAAGGGAACGGCACCGATAAGACTCATTAAAATCCAACTTGCCGCCGTGCAAACAAAGCCCTCTCTTGCCGTCATTCGGTTGGCATTGTTGCGTGAGAGCAATCTTAGAACAATATGCAAAGCAACCGCAATACAAATGGCCACAGCAAAGCCGAAAACCGTCCTTATCTTGCCATCATAAATACTGAGGGCAAGCGCGGGGAGCATAAACACCGCCTCTGCCGCGCAAATATAGGAGAGGAAGCGGCACATCATTTTATAATTCATAAACCATTCCTCTTATGCAAAAATGTCGTTGAGTTCGAGTATTGTGGTGTTGCCGTTAACAATGACCACTACGTTATCTCCCTCTTGGAAGAAATCGTCACCGCCGGGAATAATGACCTCATTGCCGCGTGCAATGCAACCCAAGCGGACGTTCTCCTTGAGTGTTATCTTTTTGAGGGGCTCACCACAATGGAAGGTATCGGGGTCGACCAAAAATTCGATTGCCTCGGCCTGTCCGTCTGCCACGTGGTGAATGGCAAGAGCGGCACCGTCACGGTTCTTCATCGCACGCACGTAACGAACGATGGTATTACAACACAATTTACCGGGAGAGACTACACTACCGATGGAAAGCTGGTCAATAAATGCAGAGTTATCGAGTCTGCCCAAACGGGTAACGACCTGCGGAACGCCCAAGCTTTCGGCATAGAGAGAAACGATTACGTTTTGTTCATCACTGTCGGTCAAAGAAAGAAGTGCATCAGCTTGTGCCAATCCCTCTTTTTCAAGGAAGGTCAGGTTGCCGTCGTCACCGTGTACCACAGCTGCACGCGGCAAAAGCTCGCTGAGCTCCAAGCAACGCCGTGCATCGCGTTCGAAAATCGTGATATCGATAGAACGGCTGTTTTTGAGCTTTTTGGCAAGGTAGTAAGACATTGCACCACCGCCAACAACCATTACGCGACGCGCCTTATGGGTAACGATGCCAAGACTCTTGAGCATAATGGCAAGGTCGTCGGGAGCGGCAGTAACAAAGATGCGGTCCCCCTCGCGCAAAATGAATTTGCCATCGGGGATGATCGATTCACCGTCACGCAGAACGACGCAAACGAGCACTCTTGTGCGCACGATGGTATCGAGATTGGCAAGAGCAACGTTGCAAAGACGGCTTCCCTCCTCTACGCGCAATTCTGCCAGCTCGGCTCTGCCACCCATAAAGGATTCACGCGTCAAAAAACCGGGATATTTGATAAGTCTCTCAATTTCGGTAGCGGCATCCTGCTCGGGATTAAAGGTCAAGGAGATACCAAAGGCATCACGCATAGTGTACGCCTGCTCCAAATATTCGGGGTCGCGGATACGTGCGATGGTATGGATGCGAGGATTGAGGCTTCGCGCGGTCATACAGCACAGCAAATTCAGCTCGTCACTGCCCGTGCAAGCAATAAGAAGCTTGCTCTTTTTGACGCCTGCGCGTTGAAGTGCCTCCATAGAAGCGCAGTTGCCCTGCACAGCCATAACGTCGTAGCGGTTGATGCCGCTCTCAAGCACTTGGGGGTCGGAATCCATAATGGTTAAATCGTACCCTGCTTCTCCAAGCTCGCGTGCCAAGGTCTCACCAATGTCACCGCAACCGCATATCAAAATTTTCATTGTCATAATCTCCATTCAAAAGGGATTTGCATTATAAAAGGAATTCTTGCTATATTAGCGCAGATACTCCACCGCCGAAAGCGCGGCAACCGTACCGTCAGATACCGCTGTGGTCAACTGCCGCACACTCTTACGGCAAGCATCCCCTGCGGCAAAAACACCGGGGCAAGAGGTTCTGCATTCGTTGTCTGTAAGAAAATATCCGTCTTCGTCAAGGTCAACAAGGTCGGCAAATGCCGCGTTTTGCGGATGCTGTCCAATCGCCTCAAAGAGTGCCGCAACGGGCAGATACTCTACTGCTCCCGAGCTAACGTTTCGCAGAGTGAGAGACTGTAAGCTGTCCTCACCCTCAAGCTCTTCAATAACAGTCTCACCGATAAATTCAATGTTCTCTTTTGCCATCATTTGCTCGGCAAGACTTTTCTCTGCGCGCAGCTCTGCGCGACGGTGAATAAGATAGACGCGAGAGCAATACTCGGAGAGCACCAAGGCATCCTGCACGGCGGTATTGCCGCCACCAACGACAGCAACTTCCTTTTTGCGGAAGAACATTCCGTCGCAGGTCGCACAGAAGGAGATGCCGCGCCCGATGAGAGCTTCCTCGCCCTTAAGCCCCAGCTTTCGGTGCTTGAGTCCCGTAGCAAGAATAACGGCAGAGGAATTGTATACTTCCCCACTTGTTTGAAGCGTAAAGCCACCCTCGGCTTTTTCGACCTTTGCAACCGCGGCATAAACGATTGCAACACCAAGTGCTGTAATTTGTTTGGTAAGACCTTCGGCAAAGGTATAGCCGTCCACCTCAGGAAGCGCGGGATAATTTTCAATTTTTCGCGTTGGCAAAATCTGTCCGCCGAGCATCTCCCCTTCAAAAAGAACAACGCTCTTGCCGGCGCGTGCCGCATAAAGCGCGGCTGTCATACCGGCGGGGCCACCGCCAACAATGGCAATATCGTATTTCATATTTACCTCTTGAAATGTGCTTATTTAACACGCATCATCTTGATACGTTCTGCATTGGGCGTGACCACGCAAGACCAATTCGTATGATAAATAACAAGTCCCGGCTTTCCGCCCGCAGGCTTTTTAACGTTGCGTACGAGCGTGTAGTCTACCTCAACGTTCTCACCGTCCGCCCCCTTGGAATAGAAAGCGGCAATCTCGGCGGCCTCGGTAAAGTTTTCGGCAGGGGGATCGTCCCCATTGGTCAGCATAACCGTGTGTGAGCCCGGCATCCCCTTGACGTGAAACCAAAAGTCATTTTTGCCCGCAACCTTGTGGGTGATATATTCGTTTTGCAAATTGTTCTTGCCGCAAAGCACGCGATAACCGCCCGAAGTGCGGAATTCGGCAACCGTGGGCGTAGGCATCTTTTTGGCAAGTGCATAGTTTTTCATACGGGACGCATAACCCGAGCGGTAAAGCTCCTCGCGGATTTCGGCAAGATCTGCTGCCGTTTCGGCGTGCGTGAGAGAATCAAAGACCGTGTCGATATAACGAAGCTCTGCCTCGCCAAGCGCGATTTGCTTTGTCAATTCCACGCGAGCGGTCTTGGATTTGTTATACTTTTTGTAATAAACCTGTGCGTTTGCCGAGGGAGAAAGTCGATGATTGAGCGGCACCGCGCATGTACCAAACGTGCCGTCCTCACGGTAGTCACTGTAATCGGTAAGCGTCGCTTCGCTCATTCCGCGCGAGAGCAAATAGAGATTTCCCGTAATAAGGTCTGCATATTTTTTGTATTCCTCACCACGCTCGCAGTCGGCAAGCTCGCCTCGTTGAAGCTCTATCTTTTTACGCAAACGGGCATCGGCATTGGTCAAAATACGCAAAATATCTGCCGCGCGTTGGCGAATGTGATTTTCTCTATCCCGTGTGTGGAAGAAATCATCCAGTAGCTGCCCCGCGCTCGTGTAGGGGCGCATTTCAAAATCGGCACCGTAGTGGCGAAGCTCACAGAATGCATACTCGACGGGCTTGTTACCTTGCAGAACCATTGTAGGAACATAATTTGACAAGCGAACCATTTCGATAATGCTGGAAAAGTTCTCCCAGAGCTTATCTACACGGCAAAAGCTGACGGGCGTATCGGTCTCACCCGTTGTTCGATAGACAATCTCACGCGCAACCGCCGCGGAGATACCAAGAAAGGTAGTGCTGATCCACTTATCGGCAGGGCGCTCGGGGGCAGCTTTTTTCCATTCTCCCCAAAAGGCTTCTTGCGTTACGTCAAGCGGATTTGTCTTATCTTGTGCAGGTGGGAGCTCGTAAGTCATACCCGGCAGAACCTGACGGAGAGCCGAGGTGGAAAAATCAATAGGATGCAGAACCGCCATTACGCGGCGGTCATCGTTGAGCAGCATTAGGTTACTGTGCTTGCCCATAATCTCGCAAACAAGATAGCGATGACAATCAAAGCCCATTTCGTCGCGCGTTTCAAATTCCAGCGTGACGACACGCTCAAAGCCCTCTTGATGAATTTCCGAGAGCTTTGCGCCCTGTAAATGCTTGCGCAAAAGCATACAAAGCATAGGGGGCGTTTGGGGGTTCTCTTTTTGTTCGTTGGTAAAACCGAAACGGGGATTGGACGAGCCTGCATTGATGAGAAGGCGTTTTCCACCCTCAAGACTGCGCATCTGCAAAACAATCTCATCACGTTCCGGTTGAAACACGCGCTCGATACGCGCGCCAAGCGCCACTGCCTTAACCTCGGCAATCATACACGCAAGCATACCTGCATCAAATGCCATTCGCTTTTCCCCTTTCTAAATTTCTTTATAAAATATTATAACATATTATTGCATTTTTTACAAGTAGGTGTTATAATAAAACTAGAAAAGTTTGGAAAGGACGGTTTTTCAGAATGAACAGAACCGTAATTGGCATTGACGTTGGCGGCACCACGACAAAAATCGTTGGCTTTCGCCAGAATGAAAACGGAGCGCAGGAGCTCATCGCGCCGCAATTCGTGCGCGCGACCGACCCTTTGACCTCTATTTACGGCGCGTTTGGCAAATTCACCGCCGAAAACAATCTCACCCTTGCCGACATCGACCGCATTATGATGACGGGCGCGGGCTCGGTGTACGTGAAAGACGAAATTTATAATCTGCCCTGCTCTCCCGTTCCGGAGTTCACCAGCAGTGGCGTTGGCGGTCTTTACCTCTCGGGGCTTGATGAAGCCATTGTTGTCAGTATGGGGACAGGCACTGCCATCAATCACGCAAAACGCACGAAGAAGGGACACGAGATCAAATATCTCGGCGGCACGGGCGTTGGCGGCGGAACGCTGATTGGACTTTCTCGCAAGCTCATTGGTGTGGACACCATCGAGCACATTGAAAAGCTCGCGGCAGACGGAGACCTCGCTAACATCGATTTGCGCATCAAGGATATCGCGCAAAACCGTTCCTATCACGGCATTAACGAAAACCTCACCGCCGCAAACTTTGGCAAAGTTTCGGACATAGCAACCAACGCCGACCTCGCACTCGGCATCTCGAATATGGTTGCCGAAACCGTTGCAATGCTCTCCATTTTTGCAGCACGTAGCTATAATCTCCGTGATATCGTCCTCATCGGTAACCTGACTACCATCGAGCCTATCCGCAACGTTTTCGAGTCCCTTGGCGATAGCTTCGACGTCCGCTTCGTCATCCCCGAAAACGCCCAATTCGGCACCGTAATCGGCGCTGCGTTGCATAAAGATTGATTTTTTAAGGATTGCAGGGGAACCTTTTTCGCGAAAAAGAGTTCCCCCGCACCCCTTCCAAAAAGCACTCTCACAAAAAGAATAATTAAGAGGGATAGCGCCCATGCTATCCCTCTACTTGTTATTTACCATAGTTTAACAACTCTCTTAGCGCGCGGGGTCTTGGTGGTGCCCACGCGCTCGCGATAGCAAAAGCGAGGTTTTACCTCGCGTCGACTGTCTGTCCGCATACTAACAACTCTATTTTGTGATATCCGTGCGAGTGCTTTTTTGAGGG
>JAZQKM010000039.1:0-13462 GCA_045542155.1 Eubacteriales bacterium | reverse complement strand
AACCTCCACCAACCCGATGGCAACCATTTATGCTTGGACGGGCGCTCTCCGTAAAAGAGGTGAACTTGACGACCTTCCCGAGCTTGTCAACTTTGCCGACAAATTGGAAGAAGCTTGCATTGAAACCCTCAATCAAGGCATTATGACAAAGGATCTGGTTGGTCTTGTAATCGAGGGAACGAAAACAAAAGCTGTCAATTCGATCGAATTTATTAAGGCAATTCGTGCTAATCTTGAAAAAACTCTATAAAAATAAAAATCCGATACGGCATTTCCGTATCGGATTTTTATATTAGATCAATTTAGGTAATTCAAGAGAACCCTTTTTCAAAAATGCAATGTTTTCTTCGCGATAGATGACATCTCGGCGCGTGTGAATACGGTTCATATAAAGAAGTCCGCCCTTGGTAGAGCGTAGTGATGCAACGCCAACACCGCATGGGAATTGCATTTGGTCGGATGGGTAAAACACGCCCTTGGGGGCTACGTCTATCTTAAAACTGTCCTTCGCTTCAAAAGCGGTTTTAATAGCGTTTTGATGCTTTTTAGCCCCTTTGCGGAGAGCAAATAATATGTTTTCACCGTCAGAAACACAGTCGAAATTGAGGAGCAGCTTGTCCTTCATTTCCTTTTTGTGCTTGCGCGCAAAGGACATAGAGCCAAAAAGCCCCATCTCTTCCAAATCAAAGAATACAAACGCTACTGCATCGCGTTCTTCGTTGGGAAGGTCGTGCATAATATCAATCAAAAGCGTAACTCCCGATGTATTGTCGTTTGCCGTATGCTTGTTGGCAGGTCCTGCAATCAGAAGAAAGAGCAATCCAAAATAGGCAAGCTCTGTTATCCAGAAAGTAAAATCTGTACCGAGATTCAAGGCTTCGGCAAGAAACGCCAAAACGCCGATGCAGATAGCAACCGCAGCGAAAATCCCAAATATGATGCCCACCTGATAAAGAAGATAGAGGGCTATGCACTTGGGAGTAATGAAATTCGGGAAGGGAAGAACGGGACAGGTGTCGTAGTGCGCGGTGTAGACGACCTTTGCTTTTGCAGGATCGCCGACAACAATGTTTTGTGCACCAAATGTTCCTTTTTCAATGCGAGCTGAATATCCCCATTCGTCTGCAAGGTGATTTACATATTCGATAAAGGCGCTTTTTTGCTTTTTATTCTTTCTTACTTGATATTTTTCAAATATTTCGCGTGTCGTTTCGGTCATAACAATATCTCGCTTTTTGCAGTTTTTCTTAATCAATTACTTCATTTGTGTAAATAACACCCTTATCATCGTTGAAAACAATACGTTTTTGACCGTTTTTCATTAGGGTTATAGCACAGCCTACAAAACCGTTTCCACTTTCCTTGTTAATGATAGGTTTGGAACCGATAATTGCCGTGCAAGGCTGTCCGTGGCTATCAAATTCGTCTCCCGGTTTTACAATTGCGGTGCAATGATGATGCCCGTAAAGAAGCAGATCAGGCTTGATATCATCACGCATCAAGCGTGTCCATTCGGCATAGAGCTCTTCTTCGATATCAAAGGGAAATCTGTCAACATATGTAAAGGGAATGTGGGAAATTACCAATTTGTGCGCAACACCGTCTGCGGCATATTCACGCTCAGCGTTTTCAATGATTTGCTTAATATACTCGGTTTCACGAAGTCTGAACGGATGAAAACAGATAGTTCCACCGTATTCAAAGTCTGTATCTCTTTTATCCTCGCCGCAATCAAGCAAAAGTCCCCACACGCATCCAACACGAAAGCTGTAATAGGTTTTAGCGTTCATTGTAGGGATGTAATTAGGCATATCTTCGGCATGAATCCCGCGGGTGTCGTGATTTCCACGTGCAAAAACAACAGGACAGTGACCTTTTGTAATGCCTGATGCAATTTGGCAAATGGCATTAAAATTTTTAACGTCACCGCTGTGATTGGGAATATCGCCGTTGAGAACAAGCAAATCAAGCTTGTCTCCAAAAAATTGTCCTGCCGCAACCGGTTCGTTTACAAGATTGTGCGCATCGGCAACGTGATAGATGTTAATATCGCCCTCGGTGGGAACAGGCTTAAATGTGACTGTCAGTTCGCGTTCAGGCTCGCTGGTAGGGAAGTAAGGCTTACGCTCAATCATTTTTTTGTAAACGATTGTGTATTCACACGCTTCGTCAAGAGCCTTCATTGGTAACTCAACCTTATGCATGTTGGTGTTGGAACGTAGAATACCGTTGCAATCGTCATAGTAGATTTTGTCGGCAACCTTCACCCACATGATAACTTCGGCATCAAACGGGACAAAGATGTTATAATTGTTACCAACCGCAAAAACAGTTGGGTAAGTCAGCATATATTCCGGTAACATAATGACCTCCTGCTTATTTACCATCTTTCTTTTTTCTTGAAGGTGTTCTCATATAGTCGGGAAGCTCCACCTTGTTGCTAAAATAGCGATCCCAACGATTGTGACGACGGCGTTGTAAGATATATTCCACAATGATGTAAGCCGTAGTACCGACAACAAAGAAAACGATTCCTGCAATGACCGCACGGTTTTCCAACCAAGAACGAATGGCCCCAAGACCGCTGCCGATAGAGCTTCGCGAAGCCTCGCCGGCAGTATATAACGGAGCAGTACCAAGCACGCGACCTTCATACAAGACAGCAACATACCCAACGAATTGATCCTTCTCAACGGGGGCTTCGAGCTCGGTTTCGGTCAAACGAATACTGTAAATAATATCTTTTCCAATTTCAAGCCCCTTGGGTAGATAAGCGCGCAAAGAGTCTTTTACGATAACGTCAATTGTGGATGCACTATCCGAAACAGTAACGTCAAGCGTACAGATTTTGGTGTCGGGGGTTAGAATTTGCATATAAGTGTATGAGCTAAATACCCAATTCACCACACGGTTGGCTATGGTATAACCAAATTCGGTTGTATTATCTTCTTTGCCGCCCATTACTACACAAACGTATGTCTGGTCATTTTGTTTTGCAACTGTCACAACGCAGTTGCCGTCACGTGTAGTACTGCCCGCATTCATACCAATGCACTTTTTGTTGTAGTATTTTTGGTCTTGATATTGGCACACCAATTTGTTGTTGTTGTAAACGGTTTGGTATTTGTTGGAAGAGGTGTACTCAAAAGAAACAGTATTGCAAATTGCCATATAATAGGGGTTTTGATAGGCAATGAGAGCAATTTCAGCCACTTCTTCAGCGGTTGTTCGAGAGCCGTCAATAATACCTGTGACATCTTCAAAAACGGTATTTGAAAGCCTCATTGCAGTTGCGCGTGCATTCATATCCGCCTTAAAAACCTCAACCGAGCCAGATGCTATTGCTGCAAGAACGTAGTAAGCATCGTTGTAACTACCGCAAACAGCAGCCCAGAGGAGTTGCTCAACGGTTACCGATTCGCCAATGGCTAACTTAAGGCTACGACCGTGATTTTGGGGAATTTCAGCATAGAGTTCTTCTGTGATAATAACAGATTCTTGCAGACGGTCACTCAGCTTTTCACAAAGTAAAAGTCCCGACATGATTTTAACGGTTGAGCCTGCGCCAACTACAATTCTTTCACTTTTAGAAGTTACAATAAGGTCGCTTTCCAAATGTTTTAAATAAACCGCGGTAGCTTCTTCCATAGATGGGGGTGTAATGTCTGCGGCGGATGAGGCAAAGGGAAGAGCGCACAACAAAAGGAGAAGCGATATCAACAAACAAACGACGCGCAAGGTGGCTTTTTTGTGCATTTTCCGCTTCTCCTTTCTTATGGGGTTAAAGCCGTTCTTTTACGGCTTTGATGTCCTGTTGTATTTGTTCTTGCAGAGCCTCTTTGCTCTCAAAGCAAAGTTCGGGGCGAATGTAATCTAAAAATTCAACGCATAGTTCTTTTTGATAGAGGTCTCCCTCAAAATCTAACAAGTGCGTTTCCAAATTAAGTTTGGCGTTTGCATCAACAGTTGGATGTGTGCCGATATTAGTCAATCCATAATAGTCTTTGTAGTTAATGACACAACGCGTCAAATAAACACCGCGTGCGGGGATCAATGCTTCGCTTGACGGAGTTTGGTTAAAAGTAGGAGCGCCGAGATGACGGCCAAGACCTTTTCCGTGCTCCACGGGAGCGGTGATTGAAAAGGGTGTTGTTAAAAGCACGTTAGCCTCTTTTACTTTTCCCAATTTTAAAAGCTCGCGAATACGCGTTGAGCTAACGGTTTCACCATCCACATAAACCGCAGGAACGGTAATCACACCGCCTTTTGGAAAGAGCTCTTCAAGCATTTGAGGTGTTCCAACACCGCCTTTGCCAAAGCGGTAATTATAACCGCACACAACTGCTTTGCAGGCGCATTGACCGACAAGAATGTCTTTAATAAACGCTTCGGGTGAAAGGTCTTGCAGAGCGGTAAAATCGGCAACAAAGGCAAAATCCATTCCTTCGTCGGCAAAGAATTTCAGCTTTTGTTCAAGAGTTGAGAGATGCTTGGGGGGATTGTTCGACAGAAAATCGGTGGAGAGTTTTTCAAAACAAAATACACCAACGCGCGCGCCAGGCATTTTTTGAGCTTGTAGCTTTTTAGCTTCTCTCAAAAGAGTACGATGCGCTAAATGAACTCCGTCAAAATTTCCGAGGCAAAGAATGTTCGCCTCGGAAATCTTACTGGATTGTTCTGTTTGAAGAGAGATATATTTGACCGAGGGCATACTCAATCCAACTCGAGATAGCATTTTACCAATTCGCGCATCAATTCATCGCGGTCAACCTTACGAATCAAAGCGCGCGCATTGTTGGTATTTGTAATATAGGTGGGGTCTTCGGAAAGCAGGTATCCCACAATTTGTCCTATGGGATTGTAGCCTTTCTCACTCAAGGCCTCGTAAACCTCTTTGAGAATAGCGCGTGCATCCGCGACCTCATCCGTAAGGACAGGGATCTGTTTTTCGGGATTCATAAAAACATCCTCCTTGTTTTAAAAACTCATCTGTGTAATATTATATACGATATTGCAACTTTTTTCAAGTCTTTTTTTGCAAATAAATATAAAATGTAGTATTTTTATTGACGAAACCTCGGTTTTTATGTATAATATTAGTTAAGAATACACGGAGGGAAGAAAATGAAAATTGTTTTTTTGGATGCCGCAACGATTGGTAATGATTTAACCTACGATATTTTCAAAGAAATCGGCGAAGTGGTCGTTTATCCCACTACAAGCGAGACCGAATTTGAAGAGCATATAAGCGATGCCGAAGTTGTTGTTATCAATAAACTCAAGTTAAACGCAGCCAATTTACCAAGAGCACCGAAGCTTAAGCTGATTTGTCTCGCTGCGACCGGATTTGATAACGTTGACCTTGATTATTGCCGTAAGACCGGGATTGGCGTATGTAATGTTGTTGGATATTCCACACAAAGTGTGGCACAATTAACACTCTCTATGGCACTCTCGCTTTATACTCATCTTGGTGAATATACCGACTTTGTTCGTAGCGGCGAATATACGCAAAATGGACTTGCAAATCGTCTCACACCCGTTTATCACGAAATTGCGGGCAAAACCTGGGGCATTGTAGGCTACGGAAATATCGGCAAACAAGTCGCACGTGTTGCCGAGGCAATGGGATGCCGTATTTTGGCCTATAAGCGCACACCAACAGAGGGAGTAGAATGTGTTGATTTTGATACCGTTTGTCAAAAATCCGACATTTTGTCTCTGCACGTTCCGCTAAATGAAACGACAAAAAATCTGCTCGATAAAGAACATATCGCAATGCTCAAAAAAGATGCGGTTATCATTAACGTAGCACGCGGAGCAGTTGCCGACGAGGCAGCACTTGCCGATGCGATTTTGGAAGAGCGTATTGGTGGTTTGTGCGTTGACGTTTACTCAAAAGAGCCATTTGATTTTGACCATCCGTTTAACAAAATCAAGCATTTGCCTAACGTTCTTCTCACGCCGCACATGGCTTGGGGAGGGTATGAAACACGTGTTCGTCTGCTCAAAGAGATCAAAGAGAACATTCTTGCCTTTTATGCGGGAGAAAACAGATGCCGCGTAGACTAAAAGTGCTTTGCGAAAGTGAAATATTTTGAATTATTTTTGTAAATCTATTGCATTTTTGTCGAATATCTGTTACAATATTACTTATAAGTTTATGGTCAGAGTGCCGGGCTTGCACACCTTATTTTTTCAGCCATGTGAGGTGCGTTCCGGCAGCGGACAGAGGTGTCCGTTTTGTTCCATGAGTATTTTTTTCAAAAAGGAGTATTTATGCGGAATGAACAAAAACGTGCTAATCCGGCTGAACGGTATTTCCAAGTCTTTTGACGGAGAAACCGTTCTCGATCACATCAACTTGGAGATTCATAACAAAGAGTTTATCACTTTGTTAGGTCCCTCGGGATGCGGCAAAACGACCACACTTCGCATCATTGGCGGTTTTGAAACGCCCGATGATGGCGACGTATTCTTTGACGGCAAGCGAATTAACGACATCCCGCCGTATCAAAGACAGGTCAATACCGTATTTCAAAGATATGCGCTTTTTCCTCACTTAAACGTATTTGATAACATTGCTTTTGGTTTGCGCATTCAGAAATGTCCTGATGAGCAAATCAAAACCAAAGTAAAAGAAATGTTGGCTCTTGTAAACCTGCGCGGCTTTGAACGTCGCAAGGTAAACACCTTGTCAGGTGGACAACAGCAGCGTGTAGCCATTGCACGCGCACTTGTCAATCAACCCAAGGTACTCCTTTTGGACGAGCCTTTGGCAGCACTTGACCTCAAGCTTCGTAAGGATATGCAGAATGAATTGAAGAACATTCAACATCAAACCGGCATTACCTTCATTTACGTAACTCACGACCAAGAAGAAGCTCTTTCTATGTCCGATACCGTTGTGGTTATGGCACACGGAAAGATTCAACAAATCGGCACACCTACCGATATTTACAACGAGCCTATCAATGCATTTGTTGCAGACTTTATCGGTGAATCCAACATCGTTGACGGCGTTATGCTTGCAGATTACCGCGTAAAGCTTGCAGGTCACACCTTTGACTGCGTTGACGGTGGCTTTGATGCCAACGAGCCTGTTGACGTTGTTATCCGTCCCGAGGACGTTGACGTGGTTGCCAAGGAAAAGGGAATGCTCCAAGGTCTTGTAACCGGCGTTACGTTTAAAGGCGTACACTATGAGATCATCGTAGATGTTGAAGGCTTCAAGTGGATGATTCAAACCACTGACTTTGTGGCAGAGGGTGAGACCATCGGTCTTTCCATCGATCCCGATGCCTTCCACATTATGAAAAAATCCGAGTTTTCGGGTATGTTCGGCGACTATTCTTCTTTCAGCGACGAACTGGATAAGCTTTCTGACGCCACGGAGGAAATAGACGAAGAATGAAAAAGAAATCCTTTTTTGAACATATAGCAACCACACCGTATGTTTTTTGGGCTTCGATTTTCATTATCGGTCCCTTACTTGTGGTGCTGTATTTTGCGTTTACGAACCAAGAAGGGAAGTTCACATTCGAGAACATTCTCTCCCTTTCTTCCTATTCGCATACCTTTATTATGTCTTTGGGCTTTGCGCTCATTGCAACCGTTATTTGCCTGTTAATTGGATATCCTTTGGCATACTGTATGTCAAGAATGTCCGAGAGAGCACGTAATATTTTGACTGTTCTTTTGATGCTTCCCATGTGGATCAGTCTTTTGATTCGTACATACTCTTTAATGGCACTGCTTGATAACGGCGGTCTTGTTAGCGGCTTTTTGACCAAGCTCGGTTTTGAAAAGCTGACCTTTATCGGTACCGAGGGCGCGGTTATTTTGGGTATGATTTACGACTTTTTGCCCTACATGGTCCTGCCTATTTTTACCTCGATGAACAAGCTTGACGTGCGCTACCTTGAGGCAGCAGCTGACCTTGGCTGTAACAACCGTAAAACGCTTTGGCGTGTCATCCTTCCTTTGACAATGCCCGGTGTTATTTCGGGTGTTACGATGGTCTTTGTACCGTCTATCAGTACCTTCTACATCTCCCAAAAATTGGGCGGCGGTGTATTTGACCTCTTGGGCGATACGATTGAGCGTCAGTTCCAAAATGCGGTCACATATCACACCGGTGCGGCTATTTCGCTTGTTATGATGGTGCTGATTTTGATCTCCCTTGCTATTATGAATAAGTTTTCGGACAAAGGGGAGGATATTATCATATGAAATTTCTCTCTAAGTTCTATATAGCGCTGGTCTTTTTGATCCTTTATGCGCCAATACTCGTCGTTATTTTGTTTTCCTTTAACGAATCGGGTAATTTGAGCTATTTTAGCACCTTTACGCTGTATTGGTATAAGGAGCTCTTTGCCGACAGCGAAGCATTGGATGCTTTGAAAAATTCGCTTATTTTGGCTGTCAGCTCCTCTGTTATTGCCACCACCATCGGCACACTGGCAGCATTCGGCATTTCGCGCGCAAAAAATCGCTATTACCGCCAAACGCTCGAATCGGTTGCGAACATCCCTATGATGAACCCCGATATCGTAACGGGTGTTTCGATGATGCTTTTGTTCGTTGGCGTTGGTACAGCAATTAAAATAGGGAACAGCCTTGGCTTTTGGACGATGCTGATTGCACACACCACGTTCAACCTGCCGTACGTAATTTTGCAGGTGCTTCCAAAGTTCCGCCAAATGGATAAGAATTTGACAGAGGCGGCACTTGATCTTGGTTGCACACCTATGCAAACCTTTTTCCGCGTGGAATTGCCATCCATTATGCCCGGTATCATTTCCGGCTTGATGATGAGCTTCACACTCTCTCTTGACGACTTTGTCATCAGTCACTTTGTAAGTTCTCCCGACTTCAAAACGCTTCCTCTTTACATCTACACGCAAACAGCGCATGAAGTTAAATTCAGTATGTATGCACTGTGCACTCTTATGATTCTTTCCATACTGTTCCTTCTCATTGCCGTTAACGTGGCAGGTTCGATGGGCGAGCGTAGAGCCCTCAAAAAGGCTCGCAGTGCATTGAAGGGAGGAGTTAGATGATGAAAAAACACATTTCACGACTTCTCCTGCTTTGTCTGCTTGTTTCTGTTTGTTCGGGCGTATTTACTTCTTGCGAGGAGCAGGAAGATACGGTTACCACTCTTTACGTTTACAACTGGGGAGAATATATTTCCGACGGCTCTGATGAAAGCGTAGATGTAAACGCAGAATTTGAAAAGTATTGCAAGGAAGTCCTTGGCAAAACGGTTAAAATCAACTATTCCACCTTTGCCAGCAACGAGAGTATGTATGCAAAGGTAAGCAGTGGCTCTACTAAATACGACGTTATCATTCCTTCCGATTATATGATTGAACGTATGATCAAGGAAGATCTGCTCGCGCCTCTTGATCTTGAAAAAATACCGAACTATGAGTATATCGATGATGCCTTTAAGGGCGAGAATGTTTACTACGAATGTAACTCCTCGGAGACCTATTCAATTCCGTATTTTTACGGTATGATCGGTATCATTTACAACACTTCTATCGTTGATGAAAACGATGAGCAAATCGGCAGTTGGGATTTGATGTGGGATGAGCAATACAAGGGAGACATTCTGCAATTCAACAACAGCCGTGATGCCTTTGGAACCGCACAGTACAAGCTCGGTCTTGACGTTAATAATGAGGACGAAGAGCTGTGGAGATTAGCTTTGGATGAGCTTCTCGAACAAAAGAAGATCGTTCAAGGATACGTCATGGACGAAATCTTTAACAAGATGCAAAGCGGATCTGCGGCAATTGCAGCATACTATGCCGGTGACTATCTCTCTATGTACGAAGATAACGAAGACCTTGCTTTTTTCTATCCACAAGAGGGAACTAACAGTTATATTGACGCAATGTGCATCCCCAAGAATGCGCAGCACCAAGATTTGGCACACCACTATATCAACTTTATGTGCCGACAAGACATCGCCATGGCGAATGCACTCTATACCTATTATGCTTCGCCCGTAACGACTGTCATCGAGGATCCTGAATATCAAGAAGCAATGTCAGAAGTGCACGAGGAGGCTATGTCTATTTTGTATGGCCAACCGCACGATCCTTCAAAAGCCTATTTGAATCTTTCACCGGAAGGTTTGGAAATGCAAAACGTACTTTGGGAAGAACTCAAGGCCAAAAGTAGCATTGGCAACGGTATTTATATCGGTTGCGGTATTATTCTCGGTGTTTTAGCTTTGATTGGCGTTTATCAGCTGATAAGAAAACGCCGCTGGGCAAAACTTTACGATTAAACCAAAAAAGAAGATGCTTCCTGTGAAGCATCTTCTTTGCATTTTTATTTCAAATTTGCGATTACGCGGTCAACCCACTCGATAATAGCGGTGCGTTCTTCAGGCTTGAGAGAACCGCCAATGATGGGAAGTCCACCTTTGATGTAAAGAACTTCATCATAAACGGCATTGTTTTGTGCAACGTTTGTGAGGACCTCTTTTACAGCGTTTGCAGCAGCTTCGTTACCGTCAATCATCAAAGCGATGTTCTGTGCGCGGACTTTGGTGAGTTCTTGGCAGAACAGGCGCAGGGAATCGTTAAGGTGAGCACCCTTAGCAGAAAGAATCATGATAACGATTCTTTCTTTGTCACAAGAATATGCGGGCGGAATAACGTCAACAGCATTCACACCGAGCTCGTAGTGTGCTTTGATGTCATTTGCGATGTTTTTAATCTTCGGCTTTGCAGAATTGTAAAGCACTCTCATTTTGATAGCCATGGTATAATCCCTCCAAAAAAGATTTCAATAAACTACATGTTTATTATAGCACGATTTTTGTCAAAATGCAATATCCAAAGCAAGATTGGCATCAAAAAATTTTTTTGGAGTAAAAAGGGAAGAGTAGGGGGCTTTTTACTTTCTCACTTCTCTGCTATGTTTTGAGTTTTCTTATTAAAAATGTAAGCCTTATAGTTTTTTACAAAAGCACCAAACGGATTATTTTGGTAATTGCCTTGTTTTAAAAGTCAAAAGCTTTTAGCGCCTTCTAAGTCTGCTCAGCGATGGCTCTTGTTAGAATTGAAAGCAAATAGCCGAAAGTTAGGCGAAGCAATAGGGGGGTTCTAATCATCTTTTGAATAAAAATATAAGGGGAAGGCACCCATATCATATTCAGAGAAGGAAGATGTGACTGACACTTTGATATAGTGCCAATTATACAAAATGCAAATTTTGTATAATTGGGGGCATAGAAAACAAGCAAAAATAGGCTTTTTATGCGTTCTTTGCGTTTTTTTATTTACCATAATTGGAATTGCTATTTATTAGATTTCATGCTCCTATGTTTTCTTTATGCTTATATTCTATCATAAACAAGCTCGTGTTGTCAAGAGCCGTATGCTGTTTTTGAACCTATTAAACATCCGATAGACAAAAAAGCAATATCACATTTATCTGCGATATTGCTTTTAATATTCTTGTAGGAGCTGTTCTAATAGTTCTACCTTTTCGCTGGCATAACGGTAAGCGTTTTTGTAGTCTTCATTTTCGCGGCAGCAAATTTCCAAATCTTCAAGCACTGTATAAAGCTCAATTTTGTTCAGCGGCATATCGCCATCTTGCAAAAGCTGTTGTAAGGCTTTTTGAGCCAGTTTGTAGTTTTTTGCGACTATCAGCAGTTTGCTTTGCAAATGTGTCTTAAAGAAGCTATTTTCGCCCGAATTAGCCAACCGGTCAATTAAGTGCACAGCTACAGAGGTATCACCAATATCAAGCGCATTCAAAGCATCTAAATACTGTGACAGTACCGTGTTGCTTTTTACACTCAATTCTTTTTCTTCGTCTAACAAATCGGAATATAACGTATGTGAGATCCGTTCCATAAAACGAAAGTATACTCGAATTTCCGCCTCGATGGCATCGGTCGCATAAATGGTTTTTTCGGCATAGCTAAGTGCTTCATCAAAAAAACGGCATGAAGAACGCAATTTACCACTCCAAAACTCCTCCACGGCAATTCCCGCGTCGCAATTTGCAAGCAATAAACTGATTTCATCATCCGGTTCAGGACAACCGGAGAGACAAAGACTTCTACAGCTTTGTACATCTCCGGTTGTATAGGCTTTTTTGATGTTGGAAAGGTTGCTCATTTTACGAAAGGCCATTTCGTCTCCTTGTTCGGCAAGCAAAAAGCCTGCAGGAACGCCAAGACGGCCTGCTATGTAAACGATTGTTGAAAGCGAAGGATTGGCAGAACCGTTTTCAATACAGCTCAACATATTTCTTGTGATGCGGTCTCCGGCAAGATCTGCCTGCGTCATAAGCTTGGAGATGCGCAACTCACGAATACGCTCGCCGATATTCATAGGTTCGCTTGCTTCCCTTTTTAAAATTATTCAGCAGCCTCTACGGGAGCTTTCTTAGCATTCAGCTTGCTGCTGATAGCAGCCTTAACCTTTGCAGCAGCGTCTGCAGGAGCCTTCTTAAGCTTTGCAGCGAGTGCCTTGCAGTTTGCAACGAAAGCGTTTACGCGACCAGGAAGAGTCTTGGAATAAAGGAACTCGTCGATGAGTGTGTAAATTCTATCCATGTTGTTGTTAACAGCGGTATCAACAACACCGGTGATGCGCTCTGCGGTTTCGGTATAGATACCTTCTGCAGCAAAGCGAGCTTGGTCCATGCGGATTTGATAATCTCTTTCAGCTTGCTCTTCAATAGCTTTAGCCTTAGCGATAGCGGGAGTCAGAAGATTGGTGTAATCGCCATCCATCTTCTTCATCAACTTATCGTAGAGTTCAACCTTTTCTTCGATAGAAGAATCGGTGCCAATAATCTTGTTCAGTCTTGCTTCGAGCTCTTCAATCTTTTGCTCAGCGTTAGCAAGAGCCATAGACTTTTCTTGAAGGCGTGCTTCCATGCCTTTAGCATACTCTTGTACTTCTACTTTGTCGTAGCCGTTAATTTTGTTTTTGAATTGAACAGAAATCTCTGCCATTGTGAAACCCTCCACATCTCTTATACATTTTGTGGGAAAGCATAGTTTCCCTTTTATACATATATATAATAACATACTTTTTATATGTTTGCAACCTTTTTTTGAACTTTTTTGAAATTTGGTCGATTTGCACAAACAAGAGCCAACACTTTTGGCTATATCGACTTATAAAAAATGTTGGAACTTTATCGAAAAAGGCTTGCTTTTTAGAGCAAAAAATGCTATAATAAATTAGTCATACTTCCCTTTTGCGTTTTACAAAAATTAAATCTGCCTGCATAGTTAAATGGATATAATAGCCCCCTCCTAAGGGGTAGTTATGGGTTCGATTCCCGTTGCGGGTGCCAAAGCAAGGTCTGCCTTTAGCAGGCCTTTTGCTTTGGCATCCGCACGTCGAACCCACTCCGTAAGCGTAGCGAAGCGGAATTGGGTTCGCATATCCCGTCCGAAGATCGACAAGCTTGC
>JAZQKM010000038.1:0-9897 GCA_045542155.1 Eubacteriales bacterium | reverse complement strand
GCCCAACCGCATTTGCAACGTCAACTCCCAAGGTATGCTCCTCGCCGCAACCAACAACGCTTGCGGCTGCAAGGTCATCTTTGTGGACGATTCTGTACCCGAAGGAACTGCTATTCATTAAGGTTTGAGAAGAGGAACGAGACGGGGGAAAAGAGGACCCTTGCAAGAGCCCTCCCCTCCCCCGACCCCCCTCCTCTCCCAGAACCTTCACCAAACGCAGCCCGCCGATAAACCACCCACGCGGCGGATTATCGGCGGGCTGTGCGCTTCGCGCAGGTTTTTGTTGTGAGGTGGTTGTTTGGCTTTTTTAACACGTATAACCGAAACATTATTTCTGCACTTATCTAACCTTGTAGGGGACGACGTCCTCGACGTCCCGAAAAGATGAGAATTTTCATTATCTAATCGGCTACTTTTTTACTTCTGCTTACAGACACACATAAACACAAAATTGTTAATTGCGGGGCGTCGAGGACGTCGCCCCCTACAATAGTAGATTTTCTTTGGAAGAAGAACCTCTTTATTCTTCATCCCACGCCAAAAAGAAGATTTCACCACGGACAGGGTGTTCGCACTCTGTCCCGTGGTGAAAGTTCTTGAGGGGGTGGGTGGTTTGGAGGGAGGGGGGCGTTTCTTCCCAAGAAAGCCCCCCTCCCTCCAAAAACACTTCATTTTTAAGGAGTATCACCATGAAACTGAACGTAAACATCAAGCTTTCACGCGGAATGAGCGTGCCGGAATATGCAACGAGTGGCTCGGCGGAAGTCGATTTGCGTGCCGCATTGGAAGAGGACGAGGTTGTCGTTCTCGCCCCCGGCGAAAGAAAACTGATTCCAACAGGTCTTGCTATCTCCCCCGAATCGAGCGAATATGTTGCCGTTATTGCAGGACGTAGCGGTCTTGGCGTTAAAAAAGGCGTATCCCTTGCCAACGGCATTGGCGTTATTGACAGTGACTACCGCGGCGAGATCGGCGTTTGCCTCATCAATCGCGGAGAGGAACCCTTTGAGGTTCACCGCGGCGACAGAATTGCACAAATGATGTTCCTGCCCGTTGCTACCGCAAGCTTTTTGGAGGTTGCATCCCTTGATGAAACCGAGCGCGGTGCCGGCGGATTTGGACATACGGGAATTCAATAATCGCACCCCAAAGCAATAACCCAACCAAAAATTCAAAGAGAAAACTTCCCGTGTGAGGTTTTCTCTTTTCTTTATGTTTCGCAATTTATACACAAAATGAATATTTATTCACAAAAGATGCCACAAAAAGCATAACAAAACCGATGTAATCTTGTAAAAACCATACAAAATAAAAATATTTTTATCAAAAGGCTTGACAAGTATGCAGGGATGATGTATAATTATGCACACATAAACAAGAAATATTCGCCCGCCTTCGGGCGAACAAGGAGGACCTTGCAATGAAAGACACATCTGTTAAAAAAGTAGTTTTGGCTTATTCGGGCGGTTTGGATACTTCCATCATCATTCCGTGGCTTAAGGAAAATTATCACAACCCCGAAATTATCGCCGTTTCCGGCAACGTCGGTCAAGCGGACGAATTGGATGGACTTGAAGAAAAAGCCATCAAAACCGGTGCATCTAAGCTCTATATTGAGGATCTCACCGATGAGTTTGTGGAAGAAATGATCATCCCCTCTGTTCAAGCAGGCGCAAAATATGAGGAATATCTAATGGGTACGGCCCTTGCTCGCCCCATCATTGGTAAGCGTTTGGCAGAGATCGCGATTGCCGAGGGTGCCGATGCCATTTGCCACGGCTGCACCGGCAAGGGCAACGACCAGGTTCGTTTTGAGCTTGCCATCAAGGCATTCGCTCCCGGTATGAAGATCATCGCGCCTTGGCGCGAATGGGATATCAAATCCCGCGAGGAAGAAATCGAGTACGCAGAAGCGCACAACGTTCCCCTCAAAATCAACCGCGAGACCAACTACTCCAAGGATAAGAATATGTGGCACCTCTCCCACGGGGGACTTGACCTTGAGGATGCAGGCAATGAGCCTCTTTACGATAAGCCCGGCTTCCTTGAAATGAGCGTATCCCCCATGCAGGCACCCGACACCCCTACCTATCTCACACTTGATTTTGAGGCAGGCAAGCCCGTAGCCCTCAACGACGAAAAGATGAGCGCAAAAGAGATTATTCTCAAGCTCAACGAGCTCGGCGGTGCTAACGGCATCGGACTTCTCGACATCGTAGAGAACCGTCTTGTCGGAATGAAATGCCGCGGCGTTTACGAAACCCCCGGCGGAGCAATCCTTTATTTCGCACACAACTATCTCGAAACCCTTTGCCTCGACAAGATGACGATGCACAAAAAGCAGGAGCTTTCCATCACCTTCGGTGAGCTTCTCTATAACGGTCAGTGGTACACCCCTTTGCGCGAGGCTCTCTCTGCGTTTGTTGCAAAAACGCAGGAGCACGTTACCGGTAAGGTTCGCATCAAGCTTTACAAGGGCAATATGATCAAGGCAGGCGCGTGGAGCGATTGGTCGCTCTACTCCGAGGAGATCGCAACCTTTGGCGAGGACAACGTCTACGACCAAAAGGATAGCAAAGGCTTCGTAAACCTCTGGGGTCTGCCTATCTCGGTGCAAGCAGCCGTTGCAGCAAAGAACAAGAACAAGTAAGCAAAAACAATAAAAATCAAAGGAAACGATCAACATGGCAAAAATGTGGGCGGGAAGAACCGCGGGCGCGCTCTCCAAAGAGGCGGATGACTTCAATTCTTCCATACAAGTCGACGGACGTATGTACCGTCAAGATATTACGGGCTCTATGGAGCACGCCACAATGCTGGCGGTGTGCGGCATTATTTCAAAGGCCGAAAGCGCGGCAATTATCGACGGGTTAGAGACCATTCTCGATGACATCGAGAGTGGCAAGCTTGCTATCGACCCCGAGGCCGAGGACATTCACATGTTCGTGGAAGCCGAATTGACCGCTCGCATTGGCGACATCGGCAAAAAGCTGCATACGTCCCGCAGTCGTAACGACCAAGTGGCGCTTGATATCCGTTTGTATCTGCGCGACGAGATCAAAGAAATACAAAAGCTGCTTCTCGACCTCATCTCTGCCGTTTGCGAGCAAGCCGAGGCAACGCAGGATGCCATTATGCCCGGTTACACGCATCTGCAACGCGCGCAACCCATCACAATGGCACAGCACCTCTTGGCTTATGCAATGATGCTTCGCCGCGACGTAGACAGACTTGAGGACGTGGCAAAAAGAATGAACTATTCCCCTCTCGGCTCCTGTGCCCTCGCGGGCACGACCTACCCCATCGACCGTGCGTTTGTTGCGCATCGGTTAGGCTTTTCGGGCATTACCGAGAACAGCCTTGACGGTGTTTCTGACAGAGACTTTTGCGTAGAGCTTCTCTCGGCAATTTCCCTCATTATGATGCACCTGTCACGCTTTTCCGAAGAGATCATTCTCTGGTCGAGCTGGGAATTCCGCTTTGTGGAATTGGACGACGCCTACACAACAGGCTCTTCGATCATGCCGCAAAAGAAGAACTCGGATATGGCAGAGCTCGTGCGCGGCAAAACCGGCCGCGTTTACGGCGACCTGATGGCTCTTTTGACGATGCTCAAGGGCTTGCCACTGGCTTACAACAAGGATATGCAAGAGGACAAGGAAAGCGTATTTGATGCGGTTGATACTGTTAAGGCGTGTCTTGGCATCTTCGCCCCGATGATCCGCACGATGCGTCCCATTCGCAAAAACATGTACGCCGCGGCGCAAAAAGGCTTTCTCAATGCCACCGACTTGGCGGACTACCTGACCAAAAAGGGCATGCCCTTCCGCACTGCCTACAAATTGGTGGGCGCGCTTGTTACCAAGTGCATCGCTTCGGGCAAGACCTTGGAAACACTCACGCTTGATGAATACCGAGCCGAGAGCGAATTGTTCGAGGCGGACGTGTATGAGGAAATCTCGCTGGAGACCTGCATCGCCAAGCGCATCTCTGCGGGCAGCACGGGCCCCGAATCCGTCAAGGCACAAATTATATCTGTCAAGAATTTTTTACAAAACCAAACCAATCTTTAATATATACACTTGAAAAAGGATTTTTTATGAACCTGCAAGGAGAAAGCTTTCTCAAGCTATTGGATTTTACCCCCGCCGAAATCGAGGGGCTGATTGACCTCGCCGCCTCGCTCAAGGCAAAAAAGAAAGCGGGGATCCCCCACAAAATGCACGAGGGCAAAAACATTGCCCTCATATTTGAAAAAACCAGCACGCGCACACGTTGCGCGTTTGAGGTCGCCGCGCACGACCTTGGCATGGGCGTGACCTATCTCGACCCCACAGGCTCGCAGATCGGCAAAAAAGAAAGCATTGCCGACACCGCTCGCGTGCTTGGCAGAATGTATGACGGCATCGAATACCGAGGCTACGGCCAAGAGATCGTTGAAGAGCTTGCGCACCATGCAGGTGTTCCCGTTTGGAACGGTCTGACCAACGAATTTCACCCCACGCAAATTCTTGCCGATTTTCTCACCGTTCGCGAAAAATTCGGTAAACTAAAGGGCATCAAGTTCGTTTATATGGGCGATGCGCGCTACAACATGGGCAACTCGCTGATGGTTGGCTGCGCCAAGATGGGAATGCACTTTGTTGCCTGTGCGCCAAAGAAGTACTTCCCCAACGCGGCTCTCGTTGCCGAGTGTGAAGCGATTGCCAAGGAAACGGGGGCGACGCTTACCTTTGAAGAAAATCCCACCGCAGCCGTCAAGAACGCCGACGTTATCTACACCGACGTGTGGGTTTCGATGGGCGAGCCCGCCGAGGTTTGGGAAGAGCGTATTCACGACCTCTCCCCCTATCAGGTCAACACCGCCCTGATGAGCGCCGCCGGAAAGCAGGCCGTATTTATGCACTGCCTGCCCGCCTTCCACGATCTCAAAACCACCATCGGCAAAGAGATCAACCAAAAATTCGGCATTGACGCTATGGAAGTTACCGATGAGGTCTTTGAGTCACCTCAGTCCATCGTTTTCGACGAAGCCGAAAACCGTATGCACACCATCAAAGCCGTTATGGCGGCTACTTTGTAAGATTGTTTTTTGAATAGATGCGGGGGAACCTTTTTCAGCGAAAACGCGTTCCCCCGCACCCCTTCCAAAAAGCACTCTCAAAAGCAGGGCAAAAACAGAGTTGTCAGGTCACAAATAAACAGTTATTCAAAGCAAGTCGCCTTCCATCAAGCCGTCCGCCAAAACCAATTTGCGCACGTACATTTGCCCTCTTGCAAAGTTTTCTAAAGTATGTTATAATAAAAACGCAGCCTGTTTTATTTTTACAAAAAGGAGACGCGTTATGAAAAAACTGTTCCTTATTCTCTTATTAATAGGCCTGTGCTTGATTCTTGCGCATTGCCTTTTTCACCCTGCAAAGGAGTGGGAGGACGATATGCTTCGCGACACCTTCTTTGGAGAAGAGTATCTTGCCGAGCGAGGCGTTGAAGATTTTCCCGCTCCCAAACTCGAAGGCTCTTATTTTGACGCCGAGAAAAACATTCTTTATTTGAACCTTTCGCGCGAAGAATTTGACGCTTACACGGATGAAATCGTTGATTTTCTCCGTAAAAAGGACGAGCTCAAGGTTAAAGGGTTCAAAAGTGGTAGCGACCTTTGGGGTGTCTTTCTTCTTTTGAGCAGATACCCTCTGCTTGCATCCCTTGACGTAGAAGAGGTTCCCTACATCACCGAAAACGAGCGCTTGTTCGGTTTTTCAACAGAGGAGCTTGGCGAGCTTTCCGATGGCAAACGCGAGGTGGAAGATCCGCATTTTGTCTCTCTTATGTGGGAGCCGACCACAAAAAAGTCGGGAGCCACTTATACAACGGTGATGGAATTTCCACATTTTTATCACGCAAAATACGAGGTCTGTTACCACAGTCACGATTTTGAATCGGTCACCTATCCCGTTCCCGGCACGGTATTTACAACCACCCTTCACACCTGCCTGCGTTGCGGCGAGAAAGAGCGTGAGGGCTATGGGTATGGCAACGAGGAAACCAAATTTTCGTGGACTGTGACCGAAGGGAGGGAATATCTTGTTTCGGGCATTTCCAATTTGGCTTGGCGCGGCTCTCTCGTTGAAATTTCCGCGCTTCCGCCCGAGGGCGAAGGTCTCAAAATGACCATCAATGGCACCGATATTCCCGTGGTAAAAGAGATTGACGGCCAACAGGTCTTTGCGTTCATTATGCCCTACGGCAACGTTGAAATTACGATTGAAAAGGTAGAGACGCCCCCGCTGCCGCCTATTGAAGAATAAAAAAGGAGATACATCATTATGAAAAAGCTACTATCTGTTGTTACACTCGCAATCCTTGCAGCACTGATGCTGGCAAGCTGCTCCCTGTTCTTTAACGAAGAAAAATGCATTGAAAAGCTCAAAGCCGAGGGGTTGACCGAGGGAATGTGCTACATCACCGAAGAGGAATGTGCACGCGCGACCTCTCTTACCAACTCCCAAATCAAGTTTGATGGCGGTGACTTTACGGTAGAAATTGTTAGGCAGTATGGCTTGATTGAGAACAGTGATTATTCCAAGTCCTGCACGTTTATCACCTTTGCCACCGAGGAACAAGCAAAGCAATTTGCAGAGCTTCAAATCAAATACTTTTCCGAAGAATCGGACAACCCAAACAACTGGAAATTCGCGCGTAGCGGTTGCACCGTGGTTATCACCAACCTCGAAATCGCAAAAAAGATTATTCCCCTGAAATTTAAATAAACAGAAAAAGGTGGCAAAAAGCACCCGAGTCGATTCGTTTGAATCGACTCGGGTTTTTTGCTTTTCAAATATTACAGTCCAATAAACACTGCCAGCATCAAAAATCCGATAGACAAAGCCATCAAGAAGAGCTGGAACAGAATGGTTTTCTTAAACCATTGTGCAAAGCTGACGTCGGCAAGTCCAAGACCTACGAGGAGCGTGCCGCAGGTGGGATACAAAACGTTGGTGTATCCGTCGGCAAACAGATAGGTCAAGATGATGACCGTTTTGCTGATGCCATCAATCGGTGCCAAGGTAAGCATGGGGATAATGAGAACCGCCTTTGCGGATGCGCTGGGAATAAAGAATTCGATGATCAGCACGAATACGTACAAAATAACGACCGCAAGATAAGGCGAAATATTGGTTACGGAGTTGTAGAAATAATAGAAAATGGTATGTAAAATGTTGCCCTCTTGCGCGATATGCGTAATGCCGAAGGCAATCATAATAATGACGATAGAAGGAAGAACATCCTTAACGCCCTTTACAAAGCTTTTGCCAAGGCGACCGTAAGTGCCCAACAAAAGCTTGCCTACAATCACCGTTCCCACAATGAACGCGACTGCCATAAACACCATTGCAAGCGAGCGCAAAGACTCGATTGCGGTTGTGATGATAACCGACAAAAGCGCAATCGAGAAAAGTGCCGTAATCATTTTTGCCTTGCGAATGTCCTCTTTGTGCTCCTCGGGGGTAACCATTACAAAGCCGTCAACGTCAAATTTTTCGGTTGCTTTTTTCTCGTCGTTCTTTGCCAAGGTCGTCAAAAACAGCGAAGTAATCACATACATCACGCAAAAGATGATGCAACGGTACCACATACCGTCGGTAACGTTCACGCCTGCGGCGATAGAAGCGGTGCCAATGGTGAGGGGGTTTGTGATTGCCGTTGTAAAGCCGACACCCGATGCAATTAAAACAAAGGAGATTGCCGTAAAGCGCGACCAGTTGAGCGCGGTGCACAGCATGGCAAAAACGGGATAGAGAATGAGCAGCTGCTCTTGCAGACCAAACACCGCAGACAAAATCATAATAACGGCGGTAATCACCCAAATGGCAACAAAACGCTTTGCGTGAAGCCTCTCCATAATCACTCTGACAAGAGATACGAGGCCGCCGCTTTCTTCAAGCACCTTAAACGTACCGCCAAGTACCAAAAGCAGTGCGATAATCATAATCATATTGGTGCTGTTGCTACCAAAAATGAGAGCCTCAAAGGGAGAGGTCAACCAACGGTAAACAGGGAGACGTGTTGTGTTTTCTCCCTCGGCAAGCTCGCGGTAAGAATCGATTACGATTTGCTTATTGAGCGATTCGTCCTCGGTATACTGATAAAACGGCTCACCTATTTTGGATTCGTCGGTCGTATAAACGGTGTATCGCCCTGCGGGAATGGCAAAGGTCAGCACACCAACCACTGCCAAAACCACCAACAGGATAGCAACCACGGTGATAAAGCTCTTCAATCCAAATTTGACTTTTACGTCCATTTCTGTTGACTTACCCATAAATTTCTCCTTTATCATAGTCGTAAACATCCTCGCAAGCAGCTCTCCATCTTTCGTCATAGAGGTTGTGAATTTCTTCTGCCGCAAGCGTCCATTTGATAAGACATTGGGTTGTTTCCTCGGGGACAATCATAAAATAGTCGTTGTTGTGATAAAACTCCAAAAAACCTTTTGTGGAAAAGGTAATCGAATATAACGATTTTGCATCGAAGTTGAAATCAACCTTGTGCCCGTCAAGCTCTCCCTCAAAAGCAAGGCCGCGAGGGTTCAAGGTCGCCTTGCCAACCGACAAAACCTCTCGGTTTTTGGGCGGCTTTCTGAGCTTGTCGAGCTTGAGCGTGCAAAGGCTTCCCTTTAAGGTCATTTCAAAATTCTCGTTTTTGACTTCGCGTGCAACGCATCTGCGTTGCCATTTGAACCACTCGTCAATGTCTTCGGGAATTTCCTGCCCCTTGATTTTGACAAGGTCGTAATATTCGTTTACACCCACTTCAAAGCCACACGCATCGCACCTTACGGTATCGTGGGGAGCATGCAGGGTGAATTCTTTTTGGCAGTCGGGGCACTTGTAAAGGATTTTATCAAGCCCCGCCGCATTTGGCAGCTTGCCCACGTATTTGTGGCGCGCCTCTTTGTTAAAAGCAAAATCGTTGTAGCGGATGCTCTCTAAAAGCTGCTCGTAAATTTGCTCTTTGGTGAGCTCCTCGAGCATTTCGGGAGTGAACAACAGCTTGTAGTCAACACCGATATATCCCTTTTTGCGGTCAGAGGAGTATCGGTTGGTAGCCAAATACGCTCCCGTTGACGTGCAGACCACAACGTTTGCCTTGCTGCTTTTGATGAACTGTGCCGTTGCAGGGTTTATCGGATGGGTGCTGCCGCTTGTAGATTGGATTCCCTCGGGAAAAAGCCCGATGGTTCCACCCCTTTTGAGCACACGCAGCATATTTTTAACACACATAAAATCGGGCTGGTATAAATATTTGGAAATAACCCCCATCGCCATAAAAATGCCATAAATGCCTTTTTTGACAATGTTTTGATATCCGCAAACAAGGTTGATATCGCGGCGGCCGAAGCCGTAGACCGTATAGATAAACTCAAGCCTTGACGCGTGCGCGGAAAGCAGAACCGTTGGTTGGTTTTGAATAGATTTTGGGTCGTAATCGTAACAGAAATCGACCTTGTAACGTCTATTTAAAATCCCCAAAACCCACATTCCGATAGCCATCAAAATAGGGTTCGGCTTTTTTACCTTTCGATTTACCAATCTTGTTTTCAAGTCCTTTTTCATTCTGTAAAGACTCCTTAAAACATTTTGTATGCTATATTATACCACAAATAATTAGAAATTGCAACACATTTGCAAAAATTGAAGGGGGTGGCGGATGGCAAACGGTCATCCTCAACCTTTTTGTAGGCTTCCCGTCTGTTCGCGAACGAACGGATTTGCTTTTTTCTTCTTTGTGAGAGCGCTTTTTTGAAGGGGGTGCGGGGGAAACGTTTTTTCTCATGAAAAAAGTTTCCCCCGCATTCTCTCTAACAAACAATAAATATCCCCCCGTAAAACGGGG
>JAZQKM010000037.1:0-4030 GCA_045542155.1 Eubacteriales bacterium | reverse complement strand
CAACTCCTTGGCTCACAGAACGACATGGCTACGATCCGACTTCTATTCGATAAATCGCTACGCCCATAACACCATCCATTGCGTGATCGTATGCGTGCACGTCAAGTGTTTCGTGTTCAACGTAATTGGCAAGTTCTTTTGCACTGTGTGCCATTTCACGTCGCTTGATAAACTCATAAAAGTTGTTAAGCAAATAAACCTGAAAAACCCACATAACAAGGAGCGCTATGGCTACAAAAATAGCAAAATAGACGATAAGCTTCCAACGGATACTGACACCGTTGCGTTTTTTTTGCTCGCTTTTTTTCATACTTCCTCAAAGCGGTATCCGACACCGCGCAGAGTAACGATGTAATTGCTGTAACGCCCAAGGCTCTTGCGGAGCAGCTTGATATGTGTATCCAACGTGCGCGCGTCGCCGAAGAAATCGTAGCCCCAAACCTCGCACAACAGCTTTTCGCGTGAGAGTGCGATGTTGCGGTTGGCAAGCAGGTAGAAGAACAAATCATACTCCTTGGGAGACATATCTACACGCTCACCGTCGATGAAAACAAGACGCGCGGTAACGTCGGCGCGCAAGCCGCCGTTATCAAGCTCAACAATGAGATTGGGCTTGCCTGCGGCATTTGCCTGTGTTGGAGCGGTTTTCATACGCTTCATAATAGCTTCCACACGTAGCATCAGCTCCTTGGGAGAGAAGGGTTTGATGACGTAGTCATCAATGCCTACCTCAAAACCGTTGATGCGGTCGTATTCCTCACCGCGTGCGGAGAGCATAATGATAGGCGTTTGCGTAATCTTTCGAATCTCACGGCAAGCCGAAAAACCATCGAGCTCGGGCATCATAATATCCATTATGATCAGGTCGTATTCATTTTTGCGGCAAAGCAGAACGGCCTCCATACCGTCACCTGCCTCGGTAACGGTGTGCCCGTCAAACTCTGCATATTTACGAATAATGGAACGAATGCGAGATTCATCGTCTACAACCAAAATGTGATACATTCCAGTTCATCCTTTCAAAAAAGTTTTTATTGCAACAAATCCTTAATGCGGTCGGGAACGTACTCCTGCAAAACAAGATCGCAGGTAATTGTTTTTACCTGGCCGTCAGCTACCTTGCGTTCAGCCACAATCTTAACGGTATCCCCTACCTTACATTTTGAGAAGATATCCTTAATTTCGGTAGTTGTCTTTATTTCAATGCCGTTTACCGAAACAATACGATCCAGAATTTTAAGCTCGGTAGCATATTCAGATTCGGTTACGTATACGCCAACCTTTTCAATGCCGTATCGGTTATAATAAATCGGCAAATAATCTCGGGTAACCTCAAAAAGTGCCAAGCCGTGGTCAATGACACCGCGCACGTATCCATACTGCATCAAATCAAGCTGAACGGGGTAAGCGGAGTCAATCGGAATGGCAAACGCAAGTCCTTCTACGCCGCTGGCGGAATATTTGGAGTTGACAATACCGATGAGTTCCCCTGCAAGATTGAAAAGTCCGCCGCCCGAGTTGCCCGAGTTGATGGCAGCATCGGTTTGAATCAAGGTCATTACAACACCTTCTTCAACCTGAACCACTCGCTCGGTTGCACTGATATAGCCTATGGTTACGCTACCGCCAAGCAATCCCAACGGATTGCCGATGGCAACTACCTGCTCACCCGCAACGAGGTCGGCACTGTGGCCCTGCTCAACAAAGGTAAGTGCTTCATCAGCTGAAATCTTCAAGACGGCAAGGTCGCTTGCGTCATCACTGCCGACAAGAGCTGCCTCATACACTTTTTTGTTGCGAAGCGTTACCATAATAGACGTTGCACCTTCTACAACGTGATTACAGGTAAGGATATATCCGTCGGCGGAGATAATCACGCCGCTACCCGCACTTGTTGATGTGGTGGGATTGCCCCAAATGGAGGAGCCCGAAATGGTTACGTTGATAACCACTACCGCATCCTGCACTTTGTGGACAACACCCGATACTGCAAAGGCTTCCTCGCCTGCCGAGCCGTAAATGGAAGGGTCGGGATCGGGACGTGTAATTACAGATTCCGGATCTTCGCAAAAAAGGTTTTCGTTAGTAATTTTCTCATTTTGTTCGCTATAATACCGATGAGCAATACACAATGCCCCCATTGCTCCCGAAAATCCTGCCGCAAAAGAAAGAAGAACGCACAAAAGAGCGCCAAAAAAAGACTTTCCGCGACGCTTGCGACGCAGGCGACGCTCTTGACGGCGTTGCTTTTTGGTATAGGCATAGTCGGGTTGTTTCATTTCTCCCGGATAATCGAAATATGAATTTTCAAATTGTGAATTTTGGTCTTGCATACTGATTGAGGCCTCCACGCGTTTTTGTCTTTAGAAATTATACAGCCATTTTACCGCGCAAATGTGATAAACACTTGACGGAGCAAGAAAAAAACATTGAAAAATGAGCGGATATCTTGCTTTTTGAGTAATGTTTTGCTATAATAGTAGTGATATTAGTTATATTATAGCACAAAATGTCGGAAAGAAAAAGAGATGTTTGAAAATTTGTTGAATTTTTTGCAAAAAAAGAATATTGATCTTGTAGGGGTACTGCCGCTGTCTGATTGTAACGTGACGCGCCCCTATCTTTTGGAGCGCGTAAATATTTCAAGCGGCACTGTTTTTATGATGGCAATTCCCTATCGCACTCCTGCCTGCGATGACCCCAAACGATCGATCTCGGCTTATGCCGTCTCTCGTGATTACCATCTCTTTTTTGCAAAGCTTTTTGATGAGTTGCTCCCCTATTTGGCAGAAAAATTCCCAAACAATCGTTTTGCTGCATTCGCCGACCACTCCCCTATTAGCGAGTTACACGCCGCCGTTCATGCCGGACTTGGCGTAATTGGCAAAAACGGATTGCTTTTGACCCCAAAATACGGTTCTTACGTCTTTTTGGGCGAGGTCATTACCGATTTTGAAATTCCCTGCCGCGCACACGAGGTCAATTTCTGTGAGGATTGCGGTGCGTGCAAGAACGCTTGTCCCACAGCCGTGGCAGAAAAAAATCTTTGCCTTTCCGCACTCTCGCAAAAGAAAGGCAAGCTAACCGAGGAGGAAGAGCGTATTCTTCTTTCGTCCAATACCGTTTGGGGATGTGACAGATGTCAGGAGTGCTGTCCCTACAATCATCGCGCTATGGCGGCAGGTACAATTTATTCGCCCATTCCATTCTTTTATGAAAAACCGATTTCCTCCCCCACCACGGAAGAAATTAAAAATATGTCGGACAAGGACTTTTCGGAACGTGCCTATTCCTGGCGCGGTCGCGAGGTCATTTTACGAAATTTGCGCTTGCGCGAGAAAGGAGACACACAATGCTCAAACTGATATGCGGACCTTCGGGATCGGGAAAAACCGAACACTTGACAAAGTGCATTGAGGCGGATATAAGTGCCGGTGTGCGCTCCTTTTTGCTCATTCCCGAGCAACAGGCATACATCAGCGAACGCGACCTTGCTGCAAGACTTTCCAAAAATGCAGGTCTGTTTTTTGAAGTCGTTAGCTTTTCGGGTCTTGCCGAAAAGGTATTTTGCAAGTATGGCGGCGTTACGGCAGAATCGGTCAGCAGTGCAGTATCCTCTCTTTTGATGTGGCACACGCTCACCACTCTCTCTCCTCTCCTTGAGCAATACGGAAAGAGTGCCGAGGGTGACCTGACGTTGACAAATTTGATGCTTTCCGCTATTGCGGAAATGCGCGCGGGCGGTGTGAGTGCCAAAACTTTGGAAGATGCCGCATCTCAAATGGAAGCAGGCTCCCCTTTGCAAAGGAAGCTCTCTGACCTCGCTCTCATCGATGCCGCTTACCACGCAAAAATTGAGGAATGCTTTGGCTCTGACCCTTCGGACAAACTTTTGCGCCTCTCCGCTCTGTTGCAAAAACACCGCTATTTTGAGGATTGCAACGTCTATATTGATTCCTTTACAAGCTTCACCGTACCCGAATACGCAGTTTTGTTGCAGATTTTGGGGCAGGCGAGGTCTGTAACCGTA
>JAZQKM010000036.1:0-12468 GCA_045542155.1 Eubacteriales bacterium | reverse complement strand
CAAATCGCTAACGACCCTGCAAACGCAAAGAAGCCTGAGCAGATCAAGTTGAAGATGGTTGAAGGCCGTATCTCCAAGTTCTACGACAACAACTGCTTGCTCGACATGACCTACGTTAAGGATGACGAAATGAAGGTTAGCCAATACGTAGCAGCTGCTGCTAAGGAAATGGGCGGCGAAATCAAGATCGTTGATTTCTACCGTTACGAAAAGGGTGAAGGCATCCAAAAGAGAGAAGAAAACTTTGCAGACGAAATCGCAAAGATGACCGCAGGCAAATAATTTTCTTACCATATAAAAAAGAGAGTTTCGATCGGAACTCTCTTTTTTTGTCGTTTTTATTCTTTAACAGCTTCTTCTGTTTCTTCTACCTCTTTCGATTGATTTGCATAAGGAGCAATCATATAGCGGTCGATGACGGGATAAGCCGCGTATGCGGATGTAAAGGTAACAACTGCCATGTACCAAAGGAAGGGTAAAATAATCGGCAAACCGCTCAAAGGGGTGGTGATGAGAAGCGGAATGAGAAGGAGATGGAAGCCTGTAATTAGGGCAATACCGAGCACGCCCATAAAGTTGCGTTTGAAGCCGAGCATGGAAAAGATGAGTGCGTTTTTGAGAATCTTATAAATGGAAAGGTCAAAGGTAACAAGCAGCAAATAGATGTAAAAACGCATCAAGAAATAAATGATAATGAGCGCAATGGTTACATAGAAGCCAAAATCAAGCGTGAAAGTGCCGCCGCGTCCCCAAAAGTACGAAATGTCAAAACCAAGTGTAAAGATCACAACAGCATCAATCAACCCTAAGAAAAATCCTTGCTTGAGGTTGCGCTTGATGGCATAAAAGTAATCAGACCAAATGAATACGGGTTCGCCGCGGACCATGTTGCGCACGATATAAGCAGCACCTACGTTTTGCCAACCCCAGGTAATTACCAAAAATGCAATGCAAATACCCATACCAATGTACGTCCAAGTGGTAAATACAGGAATGTTCTGCTGTGCACCAAACAAATCGAAGAGAAGCGTGGTAGTAGGTGTTGATGCCACCGCATTTGCGCCCAAGAGTTGTGGGAATAGAACTTCACCTGACACGGGAGTTTGTCTCATTGACACATAGAGATAAAAACAAACGAGGACAGGGATAATGAGTGGCAACATCATTAAATTGAGGGTTACCAGCTTCCAAAAGCGACGTCCAAGGAGTTTGAAATAGCGTTTGAGCGTCGGTGTAGTATCTTCTTCAACCGCATCGGGACGGTTATCGCGGTTGTAATCAAAAAAGCCAAACAGCTTGTTTTTCTTTTCGTTAGCCAAAACGAATACTTCCTTTACTTAGTTTTTTTATCTTATTCTGCGGTTTCTGCCATAAAGTCAGCAAGCAGATAGTCTTGCAAGGTTTTGAGGGTGTGCGGTGCCTTTTGTCCAACAGAGATGCCGTCAACCTCAATAATTCGCATACAAAGAGCCGATGCCGAGGTTAAGATAACTTCGTCAGCTGCTTTGAGTTCTTCCAAAGTGTAAGAACGTTCCAAAACGGGAATTTCAAAATGGCGGCAAGCATCCATTAGGTGTGCACGTCCCGTACCTGCAAGAATCAACTCGTTTGCGGGATGGGTAATCAAGGCTCCATCCTTGAGGATAGAGACGTTGGAGTGTGCACATTCGGTTACAATGTCACCGCGGTGCAGAATGCACTCATCTACGCCTGCATCTACACAAGCTTGCGTTGCAAGAACACTGGGCAGAAGATTGAGCGACTTGATGTTGCAGTGCAGAGCGCGGGTATCCTCGCGTGTAATCACACGCAAGGGACGATATGTATCCTTGATAGCGGCAGGCTTGAGCATAATCCACAAATTGGGATTTGCATTCTCGGGGAAAGCGTGATTGCGGTAGTCCGTTCCGCGGGAGAATTGAAAATACACCCAAAGCTCGCCCGAATCGAGCTTTTTGACAAGGCTTTCAATCAAATCACAAAGCTCATCGGGGGTGATTTCGGGAAAGATTTTGAGCAACGCGGCACTCGCGAAAATGCGTTCTACGTGCTCGCGGAGCTGGTAAACCTTATAGTTACGCGAGTAGGAAACGTCATAAACGCCGTCGCCAAAGTAGCAGGCGCGGTCAAGCATTGGCACGGTTATCTTGTCAAGCTCGTCAATTTTACCGTTGTAATAACCAAGCGTTTTCATAGGGGAGAAAAAATCCTTTCTATCAAGCGGTTGTTGCGGACACGATTTCGGTCAGGTGTCGAACAATGTCGCTCTCGTATTGAACAGTTGTATCCGCAAGTGCGGCATTTGCAATTTCGCAGGCACTTCTTTCACAGTATATGCCGCCGGGCATCGAAGCTTGCACACTGCCATCGGAGTAGGTGCAAAGAGCCCAAAAGCGCATTGAAAATTTATCGTCATAACAATCCGCTTCAAGGGCTTGTGTGTCGGCAGAGAGAACTTGCCAGGTCGTGTCAAATGCGTTGTCGGTTCCACCAAAAGCAACGGTAGAAGCCGCCTCGGTGCCATTTTCGTTTACCACAGTGGCAAAAAAGGAGATGGTGGCATTTGATTTCTTGAGCCTTTCAAGGGTATCGGTTTCTGCGGCTGCATAAAAGCGTAGATGTGTCTCGTCGTTGGGAAAAACCAATGCCGCACCGCGCATCGCTTCAAAGCGCATATAGAGAGCGGTATAGGTGACGTCCTCTTGGGGAGAGATAACTCCGCCCGAGGGGAGCAGGGTGTTATCAGAACCGTACCAACCAACAAAATTTTCTTCAGTACATACGGGCAGAGTGAAAGCTGTTCCCGCGCGGTGAAGAGTTGTGGTCGTTCCCTCATTGTTTTCAATAGAGATGTTGATTTGCGGACGCTCTACAACGTTGACGTAAAAGACTGCTGACAAAACCGTGTAGTTGGATTTTTTTGCGCTATCCTCTTGGTCATAATCCGCAAGTGTGCGAATGGTTAAAATATGTGAGGTGCCTTCGGCATAAGGAATGGGGAGCGTGACGTCGAATTTGCCGTCTTCACAAAGAGAAAGCCATTCACCGCCGTCCCAACGGTACTCGACGCCACGAACACCGTAGGAGTGTGTCATGATGCCGCGCAGGTGCAGAGAATCTTCGGCATATACGCGAAGCGTATCGTAAACAGTTTTGCTGTCTGTTTGCAAAATGGGACTTGAGAAGAAAGCAGAGCTATTGTATTTTTCGGTAGCGACTGCAAGGTAGGAGCAACGGCCACGTGCCGGGTCGGCGCAAGCCTTTGAGGGCATCCCCTCATAAACGGGAATCAAAAAATTGCAATGTCCGTCCAGAACGCCGGTTGAAGCAAACGCACCGAACAGAGTGCGTGATTCGGTGAGAGCGCCCGCCACGTTTTGCATATACTGACCCCAGAAATTGCGGTCGCCGGCGCGGCTGTCTACGTTGAATTTTTGTAAATATATGGTGTTTTGATAGCGGTTGATGAAGCTTGTTTGAATGGTATAAGCGCCACCCCAAACAGACTTCCAAAGCGTATTCCAAGAGGGAGAGCCCCAAGCTTCTGCCATATCCTCGGTGCCGTCAATAGCACGCTTCATTGCGTTGTAGTAGATGGCAAACAGTCCGTTGCCGCTTGCCTTGATGTTAAAGAGATTGTAATATCCGTCAAGAGCGAGCAAGCCTTCGGTTGTATAACCCTCTGCGGGCGTGAGAACATTGTTACCGCTTTCGGATATTTGGGTCTTGTTTTCGTAATAATTTGCAAGCAGGGAACCGCATTCACCGCTCAAAACGGGAGAGACACCGTCAACACCTTGCTCTTGACGTGCTTTTACGGCAAGATAAACAGGGTTGATGCCAAGCTCATAGCCTACCTCAAGGAAGTATTCGGCAAAGGTTTTACCGTTTTCAAGAGTAGCATCTGCCATAAACGTACCCAAAAGCACGGCTTCAAGCTCTTCAATACCAACGCTATCGGCGGCAGAGAGGTCATAGAATTGAAAAATATCGGTCTCGTTGAGAAAGTTACGGGGGTCCATAAAATATTCCACCGCTTCCTCGGATGCTTGATAATAGCCCGAGTCGTATTTTTCTTTGTTCGTTGCGTGGCGATATGCACGGTAGTCATCCAAGCCCGATATAAGATTGGTTTCGGCATCCTTTGTTTCTTGCTCAATTACGTAATCCCAACGGTAAAGGGGATTGCCGTCTGTGATGAGCAGGGGAGTGAAGCTCCATTCGGGGTGGAGAAGATGTAACTCGGTCAAAGGGCGCGCATAATCCTCGGGGAAGCCTGCGGCAATCAGCGACTCATAATATACCTGCGCTTCGCCTTCAAAATAGCGTGTGTTACCGCTAACAACCAGAACCACGCCGCCGATAAGGCAAGCAATGAGAGCCACACATACAAGGGCTAACACAAGCTTTTTGGACTTCCTTTTCATTTTGCGCCTCCTAAAAAGTATAGTTAAGTATATTATAGCATATAAACGCGCGCTTGTGTGGACTTTTTTGTAAAAAAATAAAAAAATTAAGGACAGAGAGCAAAAATCTCTGTCCTTTATCTCTATTTCTTCTCAAACACAATCTCCCCATCTTTCACATCGACTTCCACAGTATCGCCTGCCTTGAATTTGCCCTCAAGAAGGTCGGTAGAAAGTTTATCTTCCACAAGGCGCATTACGGTGCGTCGCAAGGGGCGCGCGCCCCAATTCGCATCAAAGCCTCTTTCGGCAAGTAGCTCCGATACCGCGGGGGAAAAGGATAGGGAAATGCCAATTTCGCGGCACCGCTTTGCCACGTCATCAAGCATCAAGCGTGCAATTTCGGCAATGTCCTCTTTAGAAAGACTGTTGAAGATGATAACTTCATCGATGCGGTTGAGGAACTCGGGACGGAACGTCGAACGCAGGGCGCGCATCATTCGTTCGCGACGCTCGGCATCCTCGCTCTCGGGGGTATCCAAAACAAATCCAAGTGTTTTTGCCGCCGAAAGCTCACCCGCGCCCACGTTTGACGTGAGAATGATGACTGTGTTTCGAAAATCGACCTGTCGACCTTGCGAATCGGTAAGGTGTCCGTCCTCAAGCACCTGCAAAAGGATGTTAAAGACGTCGGGGTGAGCCTTTTCGATTTCATCGAATAGAACGACCGAATAAGGCTTGCGACGAATCTTCTCTGTCAGTTGTCCGCCCTCGTCAAAGCCGACGTAGCCTGGGGGGGAGCCGATGAGCTTGGAAACGCTGTGCTTCTCCATATATTCCGACATATCCAAGCGTATCATAGCGCTCTTACTGCCAAACATCACCTCGGCAAGTGCTTTGGCAAGCTCGGTTTTTCCTATGCCCGTCGGTCCCATAAAAATGAAAGAACCAATGGGGCGCCGTGGGTCCTTGAGCCCGATTCTGCCGCGACGAATAGCTTTTGCAACCGCTGCAACAGCATCAGTTTGCCCAATGATACGGGAGCGCAGATGCTCTTCCAATCGCAAAAGACGTTCTTCCTCTTCGGCGAGTAGATTGTGCATGGGAATGCCCGTCCATTGTGTTACCACCTCGGCAATATCGCTCTCACTTACCGAAAGCTCCATAGCGTCCTGCGAGGTACGCCAATTTGATTTTTCTTCGTCAATCTCCTTTTTGAGCGCCTGCTCTTTATCGCGCAGAGCGGCTGCACGCTCAAATTCCTGTGCAAGAATGGCGGCTTCTTTTTCACGAGATACCTTTTTTAATTCCTCTTCTTTGACCTTGATAGTATCGGGGGAAGTGTGCGCGCGAATCCGCAGACGCGATGCCGCTTCATCAATGAGGTCGATTGCTTTGTCGGGCAGATATCTATCGGCAATATAACGAACCGAAAGCTCCACCGCAGCACGCAAAGCCTCATCCGAAATTTTGAGCTTGTGATGCGTTTCGTATTTTTCGCGCAGTCCGCGAAGAATATCCAATGCATCCTCAGAGGATGGTTCGCCAACGGTCACAGCCTGAAAACGACGTTCAAGTGCCGCATCCTTTTCGATGTGGCGGCGGTATTCGGAAATGGTCGTAGCGCCAATCACCTGTAATTCACCGCGCGCCAAGGCTGGCTTGATGATATTTGCGGCATCTACCGCTCCCTCTGCCGCACCTGCACCGATGATGGTGTGAATTTCATCAATAAAGAGGATGATATTTGGGTTTTTGCGCACCTCCTCCATCACATTTTTAAATCGTTCTTCAAATTCACCGCGATATTTTGCCCCTGCAATCATTGAGGGAATATCGAGTGTTACGACCGTTTTATCAATGAGATTTTCGGGGACGTCGCCCGCAACAATACGGCTTGCAAGTCCCTCTACAACGGCTGTTTTACCAACTCCCGGTTCACCGATGAGACAAGGATTGTTTTTTTGCCGTCTTGAAAGAATTTGAATGAGTCGTTCGGTCTCGCTGTCGCGCCCGATGACGGGGTCGATTTTACCTGAGGCGGCAAGCTCACACAAATCTCGTGCAAAGCCTTTGAGCGTTTGTGTAGAGTGCAGGGCACTTCTTCTTGCTTTTGAGTCGTTTTTGGCTTTGGAAGAAATCGAACCTTCCACCGTAGGCGAAGCGCCGATATAGGCGGCGAGGTCGTTGGAAATATCACCAACCGAAATATGAAGGCTTTCCAAAATACGCACGGCAACAGAATCCTGCTCTCGAAGAATCGAAAGGAGCAGATGCTCGGTGCCAATGAGTTCCTGACCGCACCTTTGTGCTTCTGCAAGCGAGGCTTGAATAATGCTTTTGGTGCGCGGTGTCATATCGGTGGCAGAGACTTCACAGGGAACTCCTGCACCTGCCAAACGAATAATCGCATTCTTGACCTTTTCTGCATCTACACCTCTGCTTTGCAGATAATGTGCGGCGACACCGCTTTCTTCACGGCAAAGTCCGAGTAAAAGATGCTCCGAGCCAATGTAGGTGTGTCCCATATCCGAAGCACTTCCCAAAGATAAATTGAGTGCATTCTGCGCTTTTTGCGTAAATCTGTTTTTCATTTGGTATCCTTTCTATCCAAATTATCAACCTGCGGCATCGAGAACCGACTTGATGCGCAGAGCGCGGAGCTTATCACGTGCTGCCTCTCCCTTGGGAGTGCTCTCAGAGGAGAGTGTAAGCGTGGCAGGCATTGCTTCAACCAAAAGTGTGCCCAGTTGCTCATAACTAATGCCTTCCACAAGCCCGAGGGCAATACCGAGACGAACCTCGCAAAAGAGCTTGATAAATTCCTCGGTGCTTATCATATAGGCGTGTTTTAGTATGCCCACACTTCTTGTAACCTTATCCGTCAATCTATCAAGAGCATCCTCACCAATGTTTTTTCTGGCTTGCATCTCGCTTTCGCTGATTTGTCGAACTGCTTCTGTTAATTTAGAAAGGGTCTCACCTTCACTGACACCGAGTGTAACTTGATTGGAAATCTGATACATACATCCCGCGCTACCGCTACCTTCGCCAAAAAGACCGCGCATAGCAAGTCCGAGCTTGGCGAGCTGAGCGGCAAGCGAGGCAATATACCCCCCGCGTGAGAGGGCAGGCAAAAACATCATAACAGAAGCACGCATACCCGTGCCGATATTGGTCGGGCAATGTGTCAAATATCCAAGACTGTCACTGTAAGCAAAATCAAAATCGGCATCAAGACGTTTTTCAATGGCGGAAGCATTCTTGTAGGCTTCTTCAAGAGAAAGTCCCGAAAGAATAGATTGAATACGCAAATGGTCCTCTTCGCATACCATTACGGCTGTGCCGCCCGTCTCTTGCAAAAGGAGGGTGTGCGGTGTTTCCATTGTGGCAAATTCGGGACTGACATAGTGTCTTTCCACGTAAGAAGTTGCCATTACGGGCGATATATCCGAAAAATTGATGCGTCTGAATCCCGCACTTTCAAGTGGAGCAGAGATTTTTTCAATGATTTCATTTGCGTGGTTAGCATCTAAACGAGAAGGGAAGGGATAGCCCGTTATGTTTCGCGCAAGGCGCACGCGTGAACTGATAACGGTATCACAAAGCGGTCCTGTTGTGTTATACCATGCCATTATAATTCACTCTCCTTTCCTTTGCATTCTTCCAAATTTTTAATTTCATCGCGCAGAGTTGCGGCAGCTTCGAAATTTTCCTTGGCGATTGCTTCCTGCATTTGTTTTTTGAGAATTTTCAGCTTTTCTGCCTTGGCGCGTTTTGCGCGATGACGTGCAGGAACGGCACCTGTATGTGCGGTAGCACCGTGAACCGTGTGAAGCGTTGGAGCAAGCTCTTCTGCAAAGATGCGATAGCAGGTGGGACAACCTACGCGACCGCTTTGACGGATACGGGCAAACGTCGAGGAGCAATCGGGACATTTTTTGCCGCCGAGGGTAGGGCTTGTCCCCATCCCAAAAAATCCGCCAAAGAGATTGTCGTGCAGGTCGCAAAAGGGGTCGGCAAAGCTGCCGAGCATCGACGTAATATCTCCGATATCTCCTTTTTCGTGCAATTTTGCGGCGCATTCACCGCAAAGAGAGTAAGAACGCACCTTTCCGTTTAGGTTTTCATTATAAAAGACGGTAGCCGTCCTTTTTTTGCATTTTTCGCAAAGCAATACTATCATTCCTTTCTTTTCGGAGAGCCTAAGACTGTCCTTTTTGTATTATTATAGAACTTTTTCCGCGCGGAAATTGTCAAATATTGTGCGCAAAACAAAATAATTTTCCATTTTGCAAAAAACTTGACATTTTTGCTTTTTCGTGGTATACTACTATGGTATGCTGTAAAAGTTCGCCCACTTGGGCAGAAAGGAGACGCAAATGGCAAGCGAGAACAAAAAAAGCGGTTCTTATCCGCACTTGAATATCATCAATACCCCCGATGACCTGAAAAACATGCCCGCCGAGGACATTGCGCCTCTGTGCGATGAGATTCGCTCGTACCTTATTGAGCGCGTGCAGGAAAACGGCGGACACCTTGCATCCAATCTTGGTGCCGTTGAAATGACAATCGCCATTCACCGCGTCTTTTCTTCTCCCCAAGACCACATCATTTTTGACGTCGGTCACCAAAGTTACACGCATAAGCTTGTCACGGGCAGACGTGAAGAATTTGATACGCTCCGCCGAGGCGGTGGTATCAGCGGATTCCCAAAACGCAATGAGAGTGAGCACGATGCGTTTGGAACAGGGCATAGCTCCACGTCTCTTTCGGCAGCACTCGGCTTTGCCGAGGCAGACCGACTTTCGGGCTCCGATGCCTACACCGTTTGCGTGTTTGGCGACGGTGCTTTTACGGGTGGAATGATTCACGAAGCCCTCAATAACTGCCGTAAGGATTTGCGGCTTGTTATCATTCTCAACGAAAACGAGATGTCCATCTCCAAAAACATTGGCAGATTGGCACTTTCTCTTACAAAATTACGCTCTGCAAAAGGGTATTTCAATACCAAGCGCGCAACTGCAAGCATCCTGCAAAAAATTCCGCTTATCGGCAAACCCATCTTCCGTTTTTTGCTTCGCACAAAGATGGCTATCAAGGATATGCTTTACGGGAGCAACTCCTTTGAAAATCTCGGCCTTTACTACCTTGGCCCCATTGACGGAAACGATGAGAGCGCAGTAGAGCAGCTTTTGCAAGAAGCCAAGGCAAGCGGACAGAGCTGTATCATTCATTTGCATACTAAAAAAGGGAAGGGATATGCACCCGCCGAAGAACATCCCGACCGTTACCACGCTCTGCATCCCGCAGGGACGTCTCTTCGGGAGGAGCACAGTTTTTCCGAGGAGATGGGCACATACCTTACCGAGCTTGCTCATAAAGACAATCGTATTTGCGCCATTACTGCCGCAATGACATCGGGAACGGGACTTTCTTCTTTCCATGCGGAGCATCCGGAGCGTTTCTTTGACGTTGGTATTGCAGAGCCTCACGCCGTTACCTTTGCCGCAGGACTTGCAGCAAACGGCTATCGCCCCGTAGTGGCAATCTATTCGAGCTTTTTGCAACGCGCTTACGACAACATCATTCACGATGTAGCCCTGCAAAATCTGCCGGTTGTGTTCTGCATCGACAGAGCAGGTCTCAATTCCGGCGACGGCCCTACGCACCATGGCATTTTTGACGTTGCATTCCTTTCTGAAATTCCCAACGTCAGCATCTACACCCCTATCACAAACGCGGCTCTCCAATCGGTTATTGATGAAGCCATAATCCTAAATACTCCCACAGCTATTCGTTACCCTAGCGGATATGAGAATACGGCAATTCGAGATGCTTTTTACGCAGCCACCCATACCGTTTCGGGACGCGTGCGTGCCGACTATACGGCAGAAGAAGCACAAGACTTGGATGCGGTTATCATCACCCACGGCCGTATTACAGCCGAAGCCCTCAAGGCGAAAGATGTATTGAAGGAGCAGGGCAAAAAAATCGGCATCCTGCTTTTGGAACAAATCAAGCCTTATGACAAGATTGCAAAAGAGGCAGCAAGTCTTTTGCCCACCCATCCATGTCGCGTTCTTTTTCTCGAAGAAGAGATTTATACGGGCGGCATGGGCATGAATCTTTCAAATGCACTCGCCGAACACGAGGTAATGAAAAACAAAAGCATTGCAGTTAAGGCACTTAGCGACGGATTTGCCATTCAGGTCAAAGACGAACACATTTGGAAGAGCTTTGGACTTGATTGTGACGGCATTGTGCGTGATATTTTGCGCTGACAGTATCAAAAAGAAGAAATATTCACAAAAAAATCAAAAATTTATAATTGACAATCCCGTGATTGTGTGATATAATATGTGTAGAAACAAATTGTATAAAACACAGGAGGATAATTATGAAACTGCATTTTTTGGATGAGTATATCCCCGGCACAAAGCTCAAAAAGGCAGAAATGGAGAACCTGACCGGTCTTGCATTTCTCAAAAAGGTATTCTTTGTCAGTGAAGGCGTTATGCTGACACAAATCCGCGATATTTCCGGTATTGATAGTTCCACACTGCAAAACTGGACCAAGCGCGGCTGGGTTGCAAACGCAAGACTCAAAAAATACAATATGGACCAGGTGGCACATATTCTTATCATCAATATGCTGCGTTCCTGTATGCAACTCGAGCACATCGCATTCCTGATTCACTACATCAACGGTAGCGTAGAGGATAGAAGCGATGATATCATTACCGACTCACAGCTTTACGACTACATTTGCCGTATTTTGGAGCACATTATCGGTACCGGTGATTGCTCGCTTGAAGAGATTGCAGCATGCGTTGGGAAGATTACCGAGGATTACGTAGAGCCTGTTGACGGTGCTCGTGAGCGTCTGAACCGTGCTCTTGAAATTATCGTGGTGACTTACTATTCCACGCTTCTCAAGCGCCGCGCAACCCAGCTCCTCGAGGATTTGGGAGCATAATAAATGAAAAAAGACCTTTCTTGTGTGAAAGGTCTTTTTTTCTTATCTCATAAAAAATCCCTTCCCGAAAATCGGGAAGGGATTGGTAAAATCTTATTTTTTAAGGTTAGCTTCAAGAGCTGCGAGTTCTTCGTAAAGCTCTGCGGGAACGCGGTCGCCAACCTGCTTGTAGAATGCCTTGATGTTTTCAACGTCCTCGAGCCAGCTTTCGTTGTCGATGGTGAGCAGCTCGCGAATGGTGTCGATGGTAACGTCCTCAAGACCTTCGATGTTGATGTCCTCAGCCTTGGGAACAAAGCCGATGGGAGTTTCAACTGCGTCAACCTTACCTTCGCAACGGTCGAGAATCCAAAGCAGAACTCTCATGTTATCGCCAAAGCCGGGCCAAATGAAGTGACCTTCAGCATCGGTACGGAACCAGTTAACGTGGAAAATCTTGGGAGCGTTGGGAATCTTTTTGCCCATATTGAGCCAGTGTTGGAAGTAGTCACCCATATCGTAGCCTACGAAGGGACGCATTGCCATGGGGTCACGGCGAACAACGCCAACAGCACCTGCTGCAGCTGCAGTGGTCTCGGAAGCCATAATAGAGCCTACGAAAGTACCGTTTTGCCAGTTGCGAGATTCGTAAACCAGGGGAGCGGTCTTAGCACGACGGCCGCCGAAGATGATAGCGGAGAGCGGAACGCCCTTGAGGCTATTGAACTCGGAGGAGATGCAAGGGCAGTTGGTAGCCATTGCGGTAAAGCGGCTGTTGGGGTGAGCACCGGAGGTGTTAACCTTGTCTGCCTTGTCGTACTTGGTGTAATCCCACTTTTCGCCCTTCCAGTTAAGAGCGTTCTTGGGAGGATTGTTGTCAAGACCTTCCCACCAAACGGTGTTGTCATCAAGGTTGTGGCAAACGTTGGTGAAGATGCAGTTCTTCTTGGTGGTCATAAGAGCGTTGTAGTTGGAGTGCTCGTTGGTACCGGGAGCAACGCCAAAGAAGCCGTTTTCAGGGTTGATAGCATAAAGTCTGCCATCGTCTCCTACGCGAATCCAAGCGATGTCATCGCCAACGGTCCAAACCTTGTAGCCGGCCTT
>JAZQKM010000035.1:0-6418 GCA_045542155.1 Eubacteriales bacterium | reverse complement strand
GGTGTCAAAGAATTTCTCTTTAATCTCAAAGCGGGAGAAAGCATCGACGAGCGCCGAGGTTACTTTGAAAGTGGCAGAACCGTTTATATCATCATCGAAACCGTCAACACCGCAAAGCAAGGAAAAATCCAAATTGACCTTCGCAAATAATCAAAATAATCAAAAAAGAACCTATCTCAAACCAAGATAGGTTCTTTTTGTGTATCAGTCAACTACTTGTTTATAAATCTCGTTTTTAGCAACTCCACGGTCACGAGCTACCTGTTTGATGGCATCCATTTTCGCCATTCCGCCGTCGATGTAATGTTGAACGTGAGAGGGAACGTCCATCGCATCCCAAAAGTTCGCGGTAACGGCATCTTTTGCACCCTCAACGACCAAAACGTACTCACCGCGCGGACTTTGCTCCTTGTAATAGGCAACCGCCTCACCAACCGTCAAGCGCAAAATTTCTTCGTGCGCCTTAGTCAGTTCGCGGCAAATGGCAATGCGGCGACCTTCACCAAAGGTGCGCGCAAAATCGTCAAGCGTTGCTTGCAGCTTGTGGGGGGCTTCATGGAAGAGCATCGTTCGCGCTTCATTTGCAAGCGTCGAAAGATGCGCGCGTCTTTCCGCCTTGTTGACTGAAAGAAAGCCCTCGAATGTAAATCTCCCCGTTGGGAGACCCGAAAGCGTGAGTGCCACAATCGATGCCACAGGGCCGGGAACAGAGGTCACAGGAATGCCGCGTGCGGCACAAAGAGCCACCATATCCTCGCCGGGGTCGCTGATGGCAGGCGTGCCCGCATCGGTGATGAGCGCACAACTCTCACCATTCTCCAAGCGAGCAGCAATTTGTTCGCCTCTCTCGCGCTTGTTGTGTTCAAAATAGGAAACCATCGGCTTGGAAATGCCCAAATACGTGAGAAGTCGCATCGAATTGCGCGTGTCCTCGGCAGCAATAAAATCCACCTCGGAGAGCACCTTGATAGCTCTTTCCGAAAGGTCGGCAAGGTTTCCAATCGGTGTCGCAACCAGATAAAGCGTGCCCGCGAGCACGCGATTTTTTTCTTTTGCACGGTTTTCAAGATTCTTGATAGAACTCATAAAGTGTCCTTTCTTGTTGACGATTTTTTGTCAGAACCTTCTTGAAAGAAGGTTCCGACACCTCCAAGAACTTTCTTAACATATTTCCAAATGAAATTCTTTAATCTACGAACAGACAGTTGACGCGAGCGAAACACTCGCTTTTGCTGCCGCGAGCGGCTAGGCACCGCCAAGACCCTATCCGCTAAGAAAGTTGTTTATCCATTGTAGGGGCGACCATTGGTCGTCCGCCTCTAACATTCTCTTCTATTCTACCACAAATCCCCCTCATTTTCAACCCCCTTTATCAATTTTCTCGTGTTTCGCATACACTATAACAGAATTGAGAACAGGGGAGGATATTATGGCAATTAAGATATACATCGATCAGGGACACAATCCCGAAAATCCAAACGCAGGAGCGGTAGGGAACGGTCTGCGAGAGCAGGACATTACCTATCGCGTGGGGCAAGAGCTTGCCACGCTACTTCGCGCCGACCCCGACTACGAAGTGCGCCTCTCGCGCCCAACACCCACAGCATCGCTCGGTTCAAGCAACTCCACAAGCCTGCGAGCACGCGTAGACGATGCCAACGCATGGGGCGCAGATTATTTTATCAGTATTCACACAAACGCCTCGTCCAATCCCGATGCAAGCGGCACAGAGGCATTTGCTTACGCAAGACCGTCGCGCGCGTTCTCTCTTGGAGAGGATATCGTCGAGGGGATCGTGAACGTCACAGGACTGCGCAACCGCGGAATGAAGGTTCGCCCGGGACTTTACGTTCTGCGTCGCACAGCAATGCCTGCCGTTTTGGTAGAGCTTGGTTTCATCACAAACCCCGGAGACGCCGCCTTAATGAACGAAAACCCGAGACTTTTTGCCCAAGGCATTTACCAAGGAATTGAGAACTATTTTTCTGCCTGAATTTTTCTGAAATCGACAGGAAACACCTTGACAAAAAGCCGCTTTTTTGGTAAAATAAAAGGGAATAATGAAAAAACGGAGACACTATGAACCAATATAAAAAAACAGCCTTGCTGTGGGGTCTGCTATTGGCGATTTTGAGCGCATTGTTGAGCGGTTGTATCAATGCGCTTCCGGAAGATTTTTACACCACGTCCCTTGAAACGACCCTGCCGTCACCGGAGGACACAAACCAAACGACGCCCGAGGAGACCACTCCCGAGCCGACTACACCCACAGAGACCACAACGGAAGAGCCCACGACAGAAAAGCCCCCCGAGCTAACCACTCCCGAGGAGACCACCACCGAGCAACCGCAAATTCCGCCGGAGCCGGTGAAAAAAATCAAAATCTACATCGACCAAGGGCATAATCCTTTTTTGCCCAAGCAAAATCCCGATGATCCAAATAAGGGATGGAATACGGGAGCTTCCAACGAGGATTTGGGATTGTATGAGCAGGATTTAACCTATGATTTTGGTATTCGTTTAGCAGAACTGCTCAAGCAGGACGGTCGCTTTGAGGTTCGCCTCTCGCGTCCTACGTCAGAAACGATCCTCGGCACCGATAATGATTCCGCACTTGATTTTCGCATCAACGATGCCGCGAAATGGGGAGCTGACTATTTCATTAGTTTGCACATCAATGCAAGCGAGGAATATCCAACAGCAACAGGACTCGAAGTTTATACTACTACTACCGATACGGTAGGCTATGAAATTGGAGAGAGCATCTTAAACGAATTGATCAAGTCCACCGGCTTGCGCGATAGAGGAATGAGAAACGGAGATAAACTCCGTGTCCTCAAAAATGCAAAAATGCCTGCTGCACTTATCGAAATGGGCTTTATCAGCAACACAAACGATGCCATCCTTTTACGCGATTCTTCCGAGCTTTTCGTGCAAGGTCTTTATAACGGCATCCTCTCCTATTTCAATACTCTCGAACCGGCAACCGATGTAATAGAAGAAGAAACATAACAAAAACTCCCAAGCCTCGGCTTGGGAGCTTTTCTTTATTGCTCGTCATCCAGCTTGAGCACTGCCATAAACGCCTCGGGGGAGACCTGAACAGAGCCGAGCTGACGCATCTTCTTTTTACCCTCTTTTTGTTTTTCAAGTAGCTTCTTCTTACGGGTAATGTCACCGCCATAGCACTTGGCAAGCACGTCCTTGCGCATTGCCTTAACCGTTTCGCGGGCGATGATTTTTGTGCCGATAGCCGCCTGAATCGGAACCTCAAACAGCTGACGCGGAATGTTTTCCTTCAGCTTTTCGGCAAGCTTGCGCGCACGGCCGTATGCCTTTTCCTCGTGAACGATAAAGGAAAGTGCATCCACCTGCTCACCGTTGAGCAAGAAATCGAGCTTAACCAGCTTGCTCGGCTCATAGCCAAGCAATTCGTAGTCGAGAGATGCATATCCGCGAGAACGGCTCTTGAGCGCATCGAAGAAATCGTAAATGATTTCATTCAGCGGCAAATTGTAGTGCAGTTCTACACGCGTGGGGTCGAGATATTTCATATCGATGAATACACCGCGACGGTTTTGGCAAAGCTCCATCAGTCCGCCAACGTAGTCAACGGGGGTAATGATGTTTGCCTTAACAAGAGGCTCATAAGCCACTTCAATGTTGTCGGGGGTAGGGAAGTTCGTGGGGTTATCAATGCGAACAACTTCGCCGCCCTTGAGCTTGATTTCATAAATTACGCTGGGAGCGGTGGTGATGAGGTCGAGATTGAATTCGCGCTCAAGTCGCTCCTCAATGATTTCCATGTGCAACAGTCCCAAAAATCCGCAACGGAAGCCAAATCCAAGAGCAATAGAGGTCTCGGGCTCGAAAACGAGAGCGGCATCGTTGAGCTGGAGCTTTTCAAGGGCATCGCGCAGGTCGCCGTAGCGAGCGCCGTCGGCAGGATAGATACCCGCATAAACCATCGGTTGTACGGCTTTGAAGCCGGGCAGAGGCTCGGCAGTCGGTGTTGCCGCCAGGGTAACGGTATCACCAACGCGTGTGTCGCTGACGCTCTTGATAGAGGCGGTAAAGTAACCAACCTCACCTGCCGAGAGTCTTTCGCACTTCTTAAGTCCAAAGGGCTCCATCGTGCCAACTTCCACAATATCAAAGATAGCACCTGTGCTCATCAGGCGAATCTTATCGCCTGCGGCGATGCTGCCGTCTACCACGCGAATGTTAACTACAACACCGAGGTAACTGTCATAATAGGAGTCGAAAATCAGTGCCTTGAGCGGTGCATTTTCATCACCCTCTGGGGAGGGGATGTCACGCACAACGGCTTCGAGAACGTCCTCAATATTGAGTCCTGTCTTTGCTGAAACAGCAGGGCAACCCTCTGCGGGAATGCCAATGACGTCCTCAATTTCGGCACGGCACTTGTCTACGTCTGCCGAAGGCAGGTCGATCTTGTTGATAACGGGAATGATTTCAAGGTCTGCATCCACGGCAAGATACGCATTTGCCAGCGTTTGCGCCTCAATGCCCTGTGTTGCGTCTACAACGAGTAGGGCACCGTCGCAAGCGTTGAGCGAGCGAGAGACCTCATAGTTAAAGTCAACGTGACCGGGGGTGTCGATGAGGTTAAAGGTATACGCCTCACCGTCTTTTGCGTTATATATCAGTTTTACGGCGCGCGCCTTGATGGTAATGCCGCGCTCACGCTCGAGATCCATATTGTCAAGGATCTGGTCTTCCATATCACGCTTTGCAACCGTTTGGGTGTGTTCAAGAATGCGGTCGGCAAGAGTTGATTTGCCGTGGTCGATGTGCGCTATGATGGAAAAATTGCGAATGTGATTTTGACGTTCGGATTTTTGCACGTTTGTATCCAATCCTTTCGATAGAAAATCGGGAACTTGTATCTTATCTGAATTATTATACCACAAAGAGCCGATAATGTCAAGAAAAAGCCGTAAGAATACCCAATTTTTTATTCTTTTTACATTTTGCCCGGTGTCATCTGTTTTTTGCAATATTTTTCTCTCCAAAAGCAATATATGTGCGACATATAGCAATATTTGTCGCATAAAAAGCAAAAAGTATCTTGACAGAGTATGGAAAGTACTATATACTATAAATGTACTTATTATGAGCGGGAGTCCGCGTATTGACCGAAAGGAACAAGCTATGAAAAAAATGAAAGCAGCTGTCGTTGGCTACGGAGGCATGGGCGGCTGGCACGTTGAACACTTACTAAAAAGCGACGTTTGCGAACTTGCAGGCGTTTACGATATCAAACCCGAAAGAAATGCGCTGGCAGAGAGCCGTGGCATTTATGCATACCCCACCTATGAGGCGCTCCTCGCCGATAAGAGCGTAGCGCTCATCACCGTTGCTATCCCCAACGACGACCACGAGGAAGTTGTTGTTGCTGCCCTCAATGCAGGCAAAAACGTTATTTGCGAAAAGCCCGTAGCACTCTCTATGGAGTCTCTCGACCGTATGATCGCCGCCGCAAAGGCGAACGGTGTGCATTTTTCTGTTCACCAAAACCGCCGTTGGGACGTTGACTATCTCGCAATGCAACAAATTCACGATTCTGGCGAGATCGGTAACGTTTTTAACATTGAGTCCCGCATCCACGGCAGCCGCGGTATCCCCTCTGACTGGAGAGGTGAAAAGGAACACGGCGGTGGAATGATCTACGACTGGGGTATTCACCTCATCGATCAGGTTATGATGGTTTATCACTGGGCACCTGTCAAGCGCGTATATTGCATTTGCGATAACATTACCAATAAAGAGGTTGACGATGGCATCAAGCTTCAGCTCTTGTTTGAGAACGGCAAGCAAGCACACATCGAGGTTGGAACCTACAACTTTATCCCTATGCCTCGCTTCTATATGAGAGCCGAAAAGGGAACCGCCCTCATCACCGATTGGCGTGAGGAAGCAAAGGTCGTCAAGTGCAAGTATTGGCACGAGAACGATGTTCTTCCCGTCAAGACCGCCGCAGGTCTTACCAAGACCATGGCACCTCGTAATGAGATTACAACCGACACCTATACCGTAGCCCGTCCCACATCCGACGTGCACGACTATTACCGTCACTTCGTCAACGCCATCCGTACCGGATGCGAGCAAGACGTTACCTGGGAACAAATGCGCACCGACCTTAAAATCATCTTCGCCGCCTTCCGCTCCGCGGAACTTGGCGTACCGGTTGAGTTAGAGTGATTTTTTAAGAGATTGCAGGGGGGAACTTTTTGAGAAAAGTTCCCCCCTGCACCCCCTTCAAAAACTTTCTAACACAAAGAATAACACAAAAGGGATAGCGCACTTGCTATCCCTATATTTGTATCTTGTAGGGGACGACGTCCTCGGCGTCCAAGTCGGATCGTAGCCATGTCGTTCTGTGAGCCAAGGAGTT
>JAZQKM010000034.1:0-3110 GCA_045542155.1 Eubacteriales bacterium | reverse complement strand
CTAGGTTCTGTCAATGTTGAGGACAACGCAATAGGTTGGGTCGATTTCCTTTATCTTTTCGGCAACTGCCGCCTTAACTTCTGCCTCGTTCATTTTTACTTCAAAGGGAAGGACAACGTCAAAAATGAGGTTGGTGTGGGTTGCACCCGCCACAAAGCGGAAGTCGTGAATTTGCATAGACGGGTGTATTTTTCTAACCGCTTCCGCGGTTTTTGCGCGCAATTCGTTGACCTGTTCGTCGTCTGTTACGATGGGGTCCATGTGAATGGTTGCCTCGATGCCGCACACGTCGCGGAGTTCTTTTTCAATGGTATCAATCATATCGTGTGTTTCAAACACGTCCACCGAGCCGTCGACTTCGATGTGAAGAGATGCGATAATGCGTCCGGGGCCGTAATTGTGAACGACCATATCGTGAATACCGAGCGCACCCTCGTAGCGGTCAACGGTTTCGGTGATTTGCTTAACGATTTCTTCCGAGGGGGCTTCGCCAAGAATGGCGTTCTTCGATTCGTTGAGGATGCGAAATCCCGCTACAATGATAAGCACTGCAACAATAACGCCCATATAAGCGTCGGGGTTCCAATTCATATTGGTAAAAATCATCGGGAGCACGGTTGCAACGAGAACGGCACCCGTGGCAAACACGTCCGAAAGACTGTCTGCGGCGGTTGCACGCATCACCGAGGAGTCAATTCGCTTACCGATGGTGCGGTTGAAGAGACCGAGCCACAATTTGCACAGCATTGAGCCAACAAGCACGATAATGGCGATGGGGGAGCTATCGGGGCGTTCGGGAGAGAATATCTGCGAAAACGAGCTCTTCAAAAGCTCAAAGCCGACGAGCATAACAAGGAAGGATACAATCATCGAGGTGACGTATTCGATTCTCGCGTGACCGAAGGGGTGTTCACGGTCGGCGGGCTTTGCCGCAATGCGGAAGGAGATGAGAGAAATGATTTGCGTGCCTGCGTCTGAAAGATTATTCACAGCATCACCCACAATCGAGATGGCACCAAACACACTGCCTACCACAAATTTTGCAGTGAAAAGAATCAGGTTGAGCACGATTCCCGTGATGCTGACCATCGTCCCGTAGGCGGTACGCACTGCGGGATTTTGCGCATCCTGATGATTTTTTACAAATAGACGGGATAAAAGTTCAGTCATAAAGAGTTCCTTTCTGTCAATGCTTTTTTGTTAAATCATTGAGCCAAATTCTGCTTCTGACGAGCAAGATACCAATGATGCATCTAATGATATCGGAATTGTAGCACATAAAGTAAACCCATTCAACGGGGAGTGTTGTAAAACGAATTATGCAATAAGAAAGGGGAATGGTAAAGCCCCACACGTATCCGGAGTCAAACAGGAAGGTGAGTAGGGTTTTTCCGCCCGAGCGGAGCGTGAAATAAGAGGCATTGAGAATTGCTTGGATGGGTGCACTGATGGCAACGGTGATGATAAAGGACGATGCAAGGGCGCGCACTTCCTCGGTGGTGTTGTAAAAATTGGGGAAAAACAGAGAACAAATTGCAATTAAAATACCCGAGATGATGCCGAGCAGGGTGGAAAAAGCAATCATCTTTTTGGCATCGCTTGCCGCCGCTTCAAGATTTCCCTCGCCGAGTCGGTGACCGATGAGAATGGCAATCGTCGTTCCCATAGAGAAATAAAGAACCGAGAACGTGTTAAAGGTAACTCCCGAAATGTTCATTGCCGAAACGGTGGCAATCCCACGCAAAGAATAGCATTGGAGCAGCATTGCCTGACCTGCCGCCCACAGCGTTTCGTTCAGGAGTAGGGGAGTGCCCGTAACCGTAATGGAACGAACCAATTCTTTTGGAATACGGAAAGAACGGTACACGCCCACAATAAAGGGACATTCCTTGGTGTGCAGATGTGTCCACACAATTACGCAAATGCATTCCACAAAACGCGAAATAACCGTTGCAAGAGCGGCACCCTCAACGCCGAGTGCGGGCGCGCCGAACTTACCAAAAATGAGGGTGTAGTTCAGCATCATATTGACGAAAACGCCGATAATGCCTGCGGTCATTGGGGGAACGGTATGCTTTACCTCGCGCAAGGAGCTTGCATAAATTTGTGTGACCGTAAAGGGGAAAAGGCCAAATAGCGAGATAGCAAGGTATTTTTTTGCATAGTGAAGCGTGAGTGCAAGGTCGCCGGTCTCGCCGCCCTCGTGCAGGTAAAGAGAGATGAGGGGCTCTCCCGCAACAAGAAAGAGTCCAATCGCGCCGGCGCAAATAATCAAAGAAATAATTACCTTATAGCGGAAGGTGTGCTTTAAATTTTCAAACTCTTTGTTGCCATAAAACTGTGCGCCAAAGAGTCCGGCGCCCGAAAGAGCTCCAAAAATGCAAAGATTGAAGACAAACAGCAGTTGGTTGACAATCGATACCCCCGACATTTGCTCGGTGCCGATTTGTCCCACCATTACGTTATCAAGCAGGCTGATAAAGTTGGTAATGCTGTTTTGTATGATGATGGGAACGGCAACCGCCAAGAGAGAGCGGTAAAAGGCGCGGTCGCCGATGTATTTTTTGAGATTCATAAAAAGAAAACGTCCTTACGTGTTGTATTATCCCCAATATTTGCGGTCGAGACTGCGCAACTGAATGGCCTCGGCAACGTGCGGTGCACGGATAATTTCGGATGCATCGAGGTCAGCAATGGTGCGTGCCACGCGCAAAATGCGGTCATATCCGCGCGCGCTCAGTCCCATGCGGTCATAGGCTGCCGCAAGGAGCGCGGAAGCATCCGCATCGAGCGTGCAATAGCGTTGAATACCGCGTGCATCAAGCTGTGCGTTACAAAAAATTGGTGAATCCTCGCCCATACGCTCGCGCGCAAAGTTGCGCGCGGCGGTCACGCGCTCGCGAATGGTAGCCGAAGTATCGGCGTGCGGGTCCGGCGCGGAGATTTCGTCGTAGGAAAGAGAGGGGAGCTCTATTTGAATGTCCATTCTGTCAAGCATCGGTCCGCTGATGCGAGAGATGTAGCGCTTGACGTCATCGGGACGGCAGGTGCAGGGGTGAGTGGGGTGTCCGAAATATCCGCAACGGCAGGGGTTCATCGCTCCCACAAGC
>JAZQKM010000033.1:0-4840 GCA_045542155.1 Eubacteriales bacterium | reverse complement strand
GTGTTGCCTTGATACTTGTTTTTGTAATCGTAAAATCCCTCATTGGGGATAATTTCTACAATAGGGAGCGTCTTGCCGTCCAAAATACCAACGGTTAACTCACGCCCCTCGATTTTCTTTTCGGCAAGCACGCGGTCGCCCCAAGGAGCGGCGGCGGCAAGCGCGGCATCAAGCTCGCTTTCGTTCTCGACAATGGTGACACCTACGCTTGAACCACAGCTTGTGGGCTTGATAACGCAGGGCAGACCGATTTTTTCAAGAATTGTCTTGCGGCTCTCGGCAAGGGTGGGGTCAACGTAAACCCAATCGGGCGTGCGGACACCCGCATCGCGCAAAAGGCGCTTGGCGAGGTCTTTGTCCATTGCCAAGAGGGACCCGACGTAGCCCGATCCCGTGTAACGGATGCCGTAGTTATCAAGCGTGGCTTGCAGCTGACCGTTCTCGCCCATCGCTCCATGGAGTGCCAAGAATACGCGGTCTGCCATGCGGCAGAGCCAAAGAACATTGGGACCGATGAGAGCCTCGGTGTTGCCGTTTTCTTCTTTTAACTTTTTTAAATCGGGGATTTTATCGCTGATTTGGTGAGAATAAGTTGCTTCGGTTTTAAAGAGTGAAAAAGGGTCGCGCGGCAGCTCGCGAATGCCGCAGTAAGCATCCAACAAAAGGACGCTGTGTCCGTTTTTAATCAGGGCGTTGGCAATCAGACTGCCCGAGGTCAGCGACACGTCGCGCTCGGGGGAGTAGCCGCCTGCAAGAACAACGATATTCAAAGTGAAGTGCTCCTTTCGTCAAAGGGTTTGTTGGAAATGTAAACCACGCGGTCACGACCGCCAAGATCGCGAACAACGCGGATGTGTGCAAAATTATGCTCTTTTGCAAGAGAGGTGAGGGCATCGGCTTGGTCAAAACCGATTTCAAATAGGAAAAATCCGTCTTTTTTTAGCAGGGGTGTGTAATTTTTCAAGATTTCGCGGTAGAAAATGAGCCCATCCTCGCCGCCGTCAAGAGCCGCAAAGGGCTCGGCGTGCACCTCTTGAGAGAGTGCATCAATCTCCCGTGTGGGAATGTAGGGCGGATTGGAGAGAATTGCATCAAAGCAAAGGTCTCCAAAATTGGGAGAGGGAGAAAGCACGTCGGCAAGGATGCCGTTAAAGCGTGTATCGACCCCGTTCTTTTTTGCGTTTCGCTCGGCAAGCGCCAAGGTGGCGGGGAATTTTTCGAGTGCTACCGCCGCAGTATCGGGACGTTCGGCAAGAGTTGAAACGGCAATGCAGCCGCTCCCTGTGCAAAGGTCGGCAAAAAGCGCTCCCGTTGGCAAAAGGCGAATGGCAGTCTCGACCAAAACTTCGGTGTCGGCACGCGGAATGAGACAGTCGGGAGAGACCTCGTATTTTTGACGGTAGAAGTCCCATTCGCCCAAAATGTATTGGAGCGGCTCATGCGCCAAGCGGCGGCGAATAGCATCCTCAAGTGCGGCATTTTCATAATTGCGGTCTGGAGAGGAGCGCAAAAGGGAAGGAGAAGCGGCACAAAAATGCTCCATCAAACACAGCGCATCCCATTCGGCATCTTCTATTTTTGCGTCTTGCAAAAGTGTATAAAGCTGACGGTAGGTCATTGTTCTCCTCCTTTTTGCAGTTTTCCCTTATCATATTATCATAGAATATGGAAAAAGGGAATAGATTTTTTCAAAATAAATAAAAAAATTTTGAGAAAACTCTTGATTTTTCAAAAAAATGTGGTATACTTTTTATAGAATGTGTAATCGTGGTACTATGCCGCAATAAGTGGAGGTTATCAAATGGAAAACGAAAGCGCAAGAAGAGGCAAGACATTTTTGAAGATTATCGGCATCCTGCTCGCTATCGGTGCAGTATGCTTTATCGCTGTGAAGCTCTATAAGAAGTACTTCAAAAAGGAGGAGCCCGTTCTCGAGGGCGAGGCAGACGACGTTGATGCAATTGCAGATGAGTCTGTAGTAGCAGAGGAAGCTCCTGCCGAAGAGAGCAGCTTTGAGGTTCCTGCTGAGGCTGTTATTGTCAATGCAGAACAAATGGACGCGTAAAATTGATTTTTTTACATCCGAAAACGGCTTTCCGTAAACAGGGGAAGGCCGTTTTCTTATCGTGACGAAAGGAAATAGACTATGGCAAACTACAGAAGAGGACGCATCAACGAAGAGATGCAAAAAGAGTTGACGATGATTATGCGCCGCGTAAAGGACCCCCGTGTCAGCGAGGCGTTTATCAGCATTACCGCGGCAGATTGCACCCCCGACCTCAAATTTGCAAAAATTTATTATTCGGTAATGGGTGGGGACAAAAAGGAAGTTGCTAAGGGACTCAAGGCGGCATCCGGATTTATCCGCCGCGAGCTTGCAAATTCGCTCAATCTCCGCATTACTCCCGAATTGACCTTTGTTGCCGATGATTCGGTAGCTTACGGTGCTCACATTGCATCCATTCTCAACACCTTGGATATCAAGCCTGAAGAGGACGGGGAAGAAGAGGAAGTATGAGCGAACCCTTTACCAATCTTGATGAGCTGATTGAAACTTTAGAAACCCCCGCGGATACGCTCATCCTTTTTCACCGTAATCCCGATGCCGATGCCGTTGGCTCGGCATTTGCTTTGCAGCGAGTGCTCGAGCAGCTTGGTTCTGTCACTCGATGCATTTGTTGTGACGAAGTTCCCGAAAATTTGCAATTTTTGATGAACGGGGCGCAAGAGAGCGTGCTCTCCAATGCCGTTCTTGCCGGCTTTGAACCTGCGCGTATTATCACAGTCGATACGGCATCTCTTTCTCAAATGGGAGATTTGGCAAGCCTTTTTGGCGACCGTGTTGATTTGATGATTGACCACCACGAGTCGGATGCACCTTATGCAAAAGAGTCTTACATCCGCACGGGCGCGGCGGCTACGGGAGAGATTATCTTTGATATTATCAAGCGGCTGGCAAGCGAGGAGCGCATCGTTATTGACGAGGAAATGTGCATTGACCTTTATGCCGCTATCAGTGCCGATACGGGATGCTTTCGCTACTCTAACGTGACACCCAAAACGCATCTGCGTGCCGCAGAGCTTGTGGCAAGTGGCATTGACTGTGCCGAAATCAACCGTCGGTTGTTTGAAAATAAGAGCTTGGAGCGTCTGCGTGCGCAGTCGGCGGCAATTTCCAATATGGAAGTATTTGCCGATGGCAAAATCGCGGTCGTTACCTTTCCATACGCGCTCAAGGCGGGGCTTGGCTTGGGAGATGAGGATTTGGGCGCACTTGTCGATATTCCGCGTTCCTTGTCGGGCGTTGAGGTTGCACTTTGTATTCGCCAACCGCTTCCCGAAGGCAAATTCCGTGTTTCGGCTCGCTCCAACGGCGAGTATGACGTTGCCGAGCTTTGCCGCAAATTCGATGGCGGCGGACACGCAAAGGCCGCAGGCTGTACGCTAATGGCTACCGACATCGGCGAGGCGATGCACCGCATCGTTTCGGCTATCCGTTTTGCATAAGTCCTGACAAAAAATGAATAGAACCCCTCCTTTTTGGGCAATGCTTGATGATGCAGAAACCAAAAAGGAGGTTTTTTATGTTTTACAAAAGAATACTTACACTATCCATTATTGCGGCAATGCTTCTTCTTGCCGTAGGCCTTTTGCCGGTGCACGGGGAAGAGGAAATTTACAACAAGGTGGTGCGCCTGCACGTGCTCGCCAACTCGGACAGCGAGGAAGACCAAGCGGTCAAGCTCGCGGTAAGAGATGCCATTCTCGAAGTGACGGTCCCCTTGTTGCAGGATTGCAAGACCAAAGAGGAAGCGGTATCTCTTCTCGAAGAGAACCGTCCTCTTTTGACCGAAACGGCAAAAACCGTTTTGCGCGAAGAGGGATTTGACGATGCCGTCAGCATTGAGATGGGGCTTGAGGACTATCCAACGCGCACCTATGATAGCCTTTGCTTTCCCGCGGGGGAGTATATCTCTATGCGTGTCAATCTTGGAGAGGGAGAAGGGCAAAATTGGTGGTGCTGTCTGTTCCCGCCGCTTTGCCTCGGCGCGGCGACCGTAAGCGAAAGGACGGCAGAGGATGCCTGTATCTCGGTTGGATTTACCCCCACACAATACAAGATTATTACCGAAAGCGATAAGCCGATTTATCGGGCAAGGTTCAAAATTTTAGAGCTGTTCGGCAAGTAAAAAAACAAGTGGGAGAGGGAATGCTTATTCCTTCTCTCACGCGCACTCGCGCGCGTGCGCGCGTGTGCGCGAAAATTTCACTAAATTACTTGACAAAATGTGCAGATTATGGTATAATAATATATCTATGCACGGGAGGTCTCTTATGGAACAGCAACAAATATCCGCACTTGTAAGTGAACAAAGAGCATTTTTTGCGAGTGGGGAAACGCTTTGTGTATGCCGTCGCAAGGAGGCGCTCAAAAAGCTTTATGCTGCTATCGTATCCCGTGAAAAAGAATTGACCGATGCCTTGCAAAAGGACCTCGGCAAATCCGATTTTGAAAGTTATATGTGCGAAATCGGTCTTGTGTTGGATGAAATCAGTTATATGCTCAAGCATATTGAGCGCTTTGCACAAGAGAAGCGTGTGCGCACACCCTTGGCGCAATTTGCATCGCGCAGCTACGTTAAACCCTCGCCTTACGGTGTTGTATTGATTATGAGCCCGTGGAATTATCCCTTTCTGCTCACAATCGATCCTTTGGTAGATGCGCTTGCAGCAGGCAACACTGCGGTTATCAAGCCCGGTGCGTATGCTCCTGCTACTGCGTTGGCTATTAAAGAACTCATCGAGAGCACGTTCCCGCGCGAATACGTCTCCGTCGTAA
>JAZQKM010000032.1:0-3324 GCA_045542155.1 Eubacteriales bacterium | reverse complement strand
GCAAAAGTATTCACCGCTGTAATCGCGCGCAAGCTCCCAATCGAGTAGCCCCGTGTATTTGCCAAACATATCGCCAATGCCCGCAAGCATCATATCCCAAGGGGCATCTTTGAGGACGTCGAGGTCGCCGATGATATACTTGGGTGTGGTCGCTTGCACAGTGGTCTTGGTTCCGTCGTGCAAAAAAGGAGAACCAGCCGAGGCGTAACCGTCCATCGAGGGCGCGGTTGCCACCACAGCGTATGGCAAATTGAGCCGAAAAGAGGCAAGACGGCAGGAGTCATTGATGGTTCCCGAACCGACCGCCAAAATGAGGTCGGGCAGGGAAGAATACTCAAAAATATTTGTTTTACCGCAATATCCTGTGCGTTGAGGATGATTTCGCCAAGCGTGGTTGCATCGGGGAGAACGACGTCGCGATCGATAATGTGAGAGGTGTAGAGCATACCGTTCTCTTTTAAAATCTGTTCCACGCGCGCACCTGCCGCAGGGTAAGTGTTCCTGTCGGCAACAAGATAAATGCGGTGATAGTCCTTGAGAATTTGAGGAATACGTGCAATCGCACCAGCGGAAATGTCATAGCCCTCCAGCGGCGCGCGATGCTTCTTTTGCGCACACGTGCAAGCAAATTCAATCATAAAGGGTCCCCTTTCTTGCATTTTGATAGGGTATTGGATACTTGCTTGCATTATACATTAAATTTTGGAAAAAGTCAAGAGCCTTTCAAAAATCCGCGCGGGGGCGTGTGTGGTTCAGTTCTTGCGGGGGAGAGGTTTGGAGAGGAGCGCTTTCTCAAAAGAAAGCGCCCCTCTTTAATGTTATTTCCTTTCAAACATATAGTCAATGTCGTATTCTTTGAGGATTTTCTTTTCATTGTCGGTGAGATTATGTCCTTTTTCAAACACAACAATCAAATGTATCAGCTCGTTCCCCTCATCAATGTCTGCACCTGTTCCATCGGCGAGTATCATGGCAACCGAAATTTCTTGATACACGGTTGCTTTTTTGGTGCGATACAGGAATCGTGATACGCCCGTTAATTGCTGACCGGTCATCTGACCTTTGTGATCACCCTCCCAGTAAAACGAGAACTTTCCTTTATAACGATCCAAACTGAGACGAATAACCTTTGCCAACGGGTTGGGGTTTTCAGCCTCCTCTTTTGTCGTCACGGATTCCTTTTCGTTGTCATCTGCGGTATTATCTGCTTCGCTTTTTCCACAAGATACTATTGAAAAAGCCATAATGGCTACCAAAAACAATGCAATCAGTTTTTTCACTATGCTTTACCTCCTTGTTTATGGTAAGAATCAGCCCCATCATTTTGCAAATATTGCGTATGATGGGGCTAACTTTGTTTTGTTGATTTTACAAGTTTGGCTTGCAAAAAGTCAATTATTTGCTTGCTTCCTCAATAGCTACTGCTACGGCGACCGTCATTCCGACCATGGGGTTGTTACCGGCACCGATCAAGCCCATCATCTCTACGTGGGCGGGAACGGAGGAGGAGCCTGCAAACTGTGCATCGGAGTGCATACGACCCATGGTGTCGGTCATGCCGTAAGAGGAAGGACCTGCTGCCATGTTGTCGGGGTGGAGCGTACGGCCTGTGCCGCCGCCGGATGCTACGGAGAAGTAGCTAACACCGTTCTCTTGGCACCACTTCTTGTAGGTACCTGCAACGGGATGCTGGAAGCGAGTGGGGTTGGTGGAGTTACCTGTGATGGAAACGCCTACGTTCTCAAGCTTCATAATAGCAACGCCTTCGGGAACGTTGTCGGAGCCATAGCACTTAACGTCAGCGCGGGGGCCCTTGGAGAATGCCTTTTCTTCGAGAACGCTAACAGTCTCGGAGTAAGGATCAAAGGAAGTCTTTACGTAGGTAAAGCCGTTGATGCGGGAGATGATGTATGCTGCATCCTTGCCCAGACCGTTCAGGATAACGCGCAGGGGCTTGGTGCGAACCTTGTTTGCATTGAGCGCGATCTTAATAGCACCCTCTGCAGCTGCAAAGGACTCGTGACCTGCGAGGAAGCAGAAGCACTCGGTCTCCTCGGAGAGGAGCATCTTGCCAAGGTTACCGTGGCCGAGACCGACCTTGCGGTTTTCGGCAACGGAGCCGGGGATGCAGAAGCTCTGCAGACCGATACCGATAGCGGCAGCGGCGTCAGCAGCCTTGGTGCAGCCCTTCTTAATTGCGATAGCTGCGCCTACTACGTATGCCCACTTTGCGTTCTCAAAGCAGATGGGCTGAGTCTCTTCAACGATCTTGTAAGGATCAATGCCGTAGCTGTCGCAAATTTCCTTGCACTCGTCAATGGAGTTGATACCGTATTCCTTCAATGCGGCGAGGATCTTCGCCTCGCGTCTTTCGTAACCTTCAAATTTTGCCATGATAGATACCCTCCTTCAAATTACTCTTTACGGGGGTCAATGTACTTTGCAGCATCATTGAATCTACCGTATGTGCCTTTAGCTTTTTCATAGGCTTCGTTGGGCTCCATGCCCTTCTTAATCATATCGGTCATCTTGCCAAGAGAAACGAACTCATAGCCGATAACCTCGTTGTTCTCATCCAGAGCCATACGAGTGCAGTAGCGCTCGCTCATCTCGAGGTAACGAACACCCTTTTCCTTGGTGCCGTACATGGTACCTACCATGCTTCTTTCGCCCTTGCCGAGGTCTTCCATGCCTGCGCCGATAACGAGACCGCCTTCGGAGAATGCGGATTGGCTACGGCCGTAAACGATTTGCAGGAAGAGTTCTCTCATTGCGGTGTTGATAGCATCGCAAACGAGGTCGGTGTTGAGAGCTTCGAGAATGGTTTTGCCGGGAAGGATCTCAGCAGCCATAGCTGCGGAGTGAGTCATACCGGAGCAGCCGATGGTCTCAACGAGAGCTTCCTCGATGATACCGTTCTTAACGTTCAGGGAGAGCTTGCACGCGCCCTGTTGAGGTGCACACCAGCCCACACCGTGGGTGTATGCGGAAATATCGGTGATTTGCTTAGCCTGAATCCACTTGCCTTCCTCGGGCAGGGGAGCAGGACCGTGATCACAGCCTTTTTTCACTACGCACATATGTTGAACCTCAAGGCTCTGTGCGTAAGGATAATTACTTACGTTGCTCATTTGATGTATCTCCTTTTTAATAATTCACTTTTTGTGTGCGGTGATCATTTCAACAGGGGCAGAATTGCCTCGCAGTAATGACCGCCAATAAACTCGGCACCTGCCGCGTTGGGGTGAACCCCATCGTCGGAGTAGTGCATCGGTGTGGGAGCCGTAGGCAGAGCTGCGGCAAATTTTTCATCCAAGGGAAGGT
>JAZQKM010000031.1:0-21342 GCA_045542155.1 Eubacteriales bacterium | reverse complement strand
GGAAGAATAACTATTTTATATTAAGAGGCTGTGCCTCAAAATATCACCGTCTAATTGCGGAATTATTCGCCCTTCTTTTCTTCGGGCTTTTCCTCAGCCTCTGCCTTGGCTTCTGCTTCAGCCTTCGCTTTGGCTTCTGCTTCTGCCTTCGCCTTGGCTTCTGCTTCAGCCTTCGCTTTGGCTTCTGCTTCAGCCTCTGCCTTCGCTTTGGCTTCTGCCTCGATTGCAGCTTGGGCATTTGCCTTTACGCTTTCTTCTACGCTTGCGGCTGCTTGCGCCTCGGCGGTAGCCTTGGCTTTTTCTGCTTTGAGAGCTTCGAGCTCTGCACGAAGTGCGTCAACGTCGCTTGCCTTGCCCTTTTCGTACATTTTGCGACGAATGATATCATATCCGACAAACAAAAGAATCGGAACGACTACGCAAACAATCAAACCGCCAGGTCTTTGCATTGCCATTGCTAAGTTGCCTGCACCTGCAATGCGGAAATTATTCCACTTACCAACAATTCTATCTGCCTCGCGGAGCTTACCGTCGGGCGTGGGGTTGTTGATACCCTGGGTTCTGAATTTGATCTCGCCATCTTCTTCGATAACCTCGATAACCTTGTGAGTCCAAATGGTTGTGTAGTCATCTTCGGCAGCGTAAAAGGAAATAACATCACCAACCGCAATGTCATTTATGTCGGTTGCCTTTGCGATAATGAGGTCTCCCTTTTTGATTTCGGGATACATAGAGTCGGAGAGGACGATCAGCGGAACAACACCTGCAAAATCGGGTACCTCGTCCTTATTGATAAAACTCTTGATAATCAACGTGCAGTTGACTATGAGAATGGGCACCAAAATAACGCACAGTACAATGCCGATAATTGTGAGCGTTTTTTGCTTTTTATCCACCTGTTTTGTTTGATTGTTAGGCTTTTCTTGAATTGGCATTTCCAATTTTTCCTTCCTATAATAATATCGGGTCCTTTAAAAATAAAAATTTAGTTCATTATATCATATAATCATTGCTGTGTCAATAAAAATGCGGAAAATTATTAAGAAAAAAAACAATTCTGTAGATTTTACTAATTCCTGCCGTAAAAAGCCGTTTCTTTAAGGAAAATATGCTCCAAAAAAGCACCGACACAACGTGTCGGTGCTTTTCTTTTATTTATCCCAAAGGACGATTTCGCCCTTCTCGAGGGTCGCCTTCATATCGATGATACGTTGGTTGGAGGAACCGCGAAAACGCAAGGAAATATCCTTGAGCGCTTTTACGTATCTTCCGTCTACCAAAACATCGATGAGGGAAAGCATTTCATCGGTAGAGTCGCATCTTGGATAGCTACCGTCCTTCCACAACTCCTCGTCAAGGGTGAAGCCCGTGAAGCACCAGACGGTCTTATCGGGACATTCCTCGCGGAAGCGATGCAAAAACGAAACCAACGTGGGTTGATTTTTGGGCTCAAACGGCTCGCCGCCAAGCAGCGTTAAACCGTTAATGAAGTAGGGCTTGCAGGATGCGATAATCTCATCCTCAATCTCTTTTGTGAAGGGTTGGCCGTAGCCAAAATCCCACGTTTGAGGCTGAAAGCACTCCTCACAATGGTTTGTGCAGCCCGATACAAAGAGAACCGTGCGTACCCCTTCCCCATTTGCAATGTCGCATTTCTTGATCTCACAGTAGTTCATAGTCTTACAGATGCAGTACGCGCTCCTTGATTTCTTGCGTTCTGCCCTGGTTCCAATACTGCGTACCAATGTAGCCGCAGGTACGGCGTGCTACGTTCATTTTGCTTTGGTCGGTATTGCCGCACTTGGGGCATTTCCAAATCAGCTTGCCGTCAACCTCTACGATTTCAATCTCGCCATCCCAACCGCACTCTTGGCAGTAGTCAGACTTGGTGTTCAGCTGTGCGTACATAATGTTATCGTAGATAAAGCGCATAACCTGCAAAACTGCCTCAAGGTTTTGTTGCATATTGGGAACCTCAACATAGCTGATGGCTCCGCCGGGAGAAAGTTGTTGGAACTGTGCCTCGAACGCCAGCTTGGAGAAGGCGTCGATTTCTTCGGTTACGTGAATATGGTAGCTGTTGGTGATATATCCCTTATCGTTGATGCCGGGAACAACGCCAAATCTCTTTTGGAGACACTTTGCAAACTTGTAGGTGGTGGATTCGAGAGGCGTTCCGTAAAGGCTGAAGTCGATGTTGTGCTTTACCTTCCACTTTTTGCAAGCGTCGTTCAGATACTGCATAACGCTGAGTGCAAAGGGTGTTGCAGCAGGGTCGGTGTGGCTCTTGCCGGTCATATACTTAACACACTCGTAAAGACCTGCATAACCGAGAGAAATGGTGGAATATCCGCCATAGAGGAGCTTATCAATGGGCTCACCCTTCTTCAGTCTTGCAAGTGCGCCGTATTGCCACAGAATGGGGGCCACGTCGGAGCGAGTGCCCTTGAGTCTCTCGTGGCGGCACATAAGAGCCTTATAGCAGAGCTCGAGTCTTTCATCAAAAATCTTCCAGAACTTTTCAATATTTCCGCCGGAAGAGAGGGCTACATCGGGCAGGTTGATGGTAACAACGCCCTGATTGAAGCGGCCGTAATACTTCGGCTTGCCGTTTTCGTCAACGTAAGGAGTCAGGAAGCTGCGGCAGCCCATGCAGGTGTAGCAGTGACCTTCGCCATTCTTGTCAACCTTAAGCTCAAGCATCTTCTTTTCGGAAATGTAGTCCGGAACCATGCGGCGTGCGGTGCATTTTGCCGAAAGCTTGGTAAGATAATAATAGGGAGAATCTTCGTGGATGTTCTGCTCTTCCAAAACGTAAATGAGCTTGGGGAATGCGGGGGTAACGTAAACGCCCTCTTCATTCTTAACGCCCTCGTAACGTTGGAGCAGGGTCTCTTCGATGATAATGGCAAGGTCTTTCTTTTCTTGCTCGTTTCTTGCCTCGCCAAGGTACATAAATACCGTAACAAAGGGAGCCTGACCGTTGGTGGTCAGAAGCGTTACGACCTGATACTGAATGGTTTGAACGCCCTTGCTGATTTCTTCGCGCAAGCGTTTTTCAACAATTTTGGAGAGTTGCTCATCATTGAGAGTAGTACCGATGGATGCCATTTCCTCTTTGACAGCTTTGGTAATCTTTTCGCGGCTTACCTGTACAAAAGGTGCGAGATGTGTGAGCGAGATGCTCTGACCGCCATATTGATTACTTGCAACCTGCGCAATGATTTGTGTTGCAATGTTGCAGGCTGTGGAAAAGCTGTGAGGACGTTCAATCATTGTACCGGAAATAACCGTGCCGTTTTGCAGCATATCCTCAAGGTTTACAAGGTCACAGTTGTGCATGTGCTGAGCGTAGTAGTCAGCATCGTGGAAATGGATAATACCCTCTTCGTGCGCCTGCACAATCTCTTCGGGCAAGAGGATACGGGTGGTAATGTCGCGGCTGACTTCACCTGCCATATAGTCACGTTGAACGCTATTGACAGTGGGATTCTTATTTGCGTTTTCCTGCTTGGCTTCTTCGTTGCAGCACTCAATCAGGCTCAAAATCTTTTCATCGGTGGTGTTGGAGCGGCGAACCAAGGCTCTTGTGTAGCGGTAGGTAATATACTTTTTTGCTACCTCGTAAGCACCGTGTGCCATAATTTGAGATTCGACCAGGTCCTGAATCTCCTCTACCTCGGGGGCGCGGTTCATGCGGATACAACTGAGCTCCACCGCCTCGGCGATGCGCTTGATCTGCATGGGTGTCATTCTTGCGTCTTCTTCAACAGCTTCGTTTGCCTTCGTAATGGCGGTAATGATCTTACTGATATCAAATGTAACTTCGGAGCTGTTTCTCTTAATAACCTTCATTTTCTCCTCCTTTTGTTTATAATTTACAAAATATGTGCAAGCAAATTTGTCACATTTAACAACGCCTTTGCTAATATGCCTAAAGTGTACTTCTATTATACCATATTTTGTGTTTTTGTCAAGGGCAAAACACAACATTTTGTGTTTTTTCGACAAGTTATTTTTTTGACAAAGATGCGACAAAAGTTGCTTTTTGGGTCAAAAATTGCGCTTTTTTGAGACTAAAAAAAGAGCGCCCGAGACGTTTTTTGGCGTCTCGGACGTTTTTCTTCATATTATTATATTGGGGGGTGTTTTGCGCCTTATACGGGTTCTTCGGTGGCGGCGTGTGCCTCCTTGATTTTTTGCAAATCGAAGGGCGTTGTTTGATAGACAAAGTAGTTGAGCCAGTTGCAATAAAGAAGGTTTGCAGAAGAACGCCAAGTGGATACAGGTGCCTTATTGGGATCGTTATCGGGATAGTAGTTTTTGGGTATTTCGATGGGTTTGCCCGCGTTTACGTCGCGCCAATATTCGCGTCCCAAGGTTTCGGCATCGTATTCGGGATGTCCCGTGATGAATATTTGTCTTCCCTTTTTGGTTGAAAGTGCAAAAACACCTGCCTCGGGTGAGGAAGCGAGAATTTTGAGACCGGGAATTCCCTCAAGGTCTTCGCGGTCGATGGTGGTGTGGCGAGAATGCGGCACCATAAAGACATCGTCAAAGCCGCGGAACAGCATAGAACGCTTATAGTCGGCAATGTGCGGAAATACGCCGAACATTTTTTTGTCGAGCTTTTTCTTCTTCACACCAAAATGGTAATAAAGCCCCGCCTGCGCCCCCCAACAAATGTGGAAGGTGCTATGAACGTGCGTGGTGCTCCATTCCATAATCTCGCAGAGCTCGTTCCAATACTCTACCTCTTCAAACTCCATCATTTCAACGGGCGCTCCCGTAATAACAAGACCGTCGAAGTAGCGGTCTTTGACCTGATCAAAGGTGGTGTAAAAGGCAAGAAGATGCTCCTGCGAGGTGTTTTTAGACTTGTGAGAGCTTGTATGCATCAGCGTCAGCTCTACCTGCAAAGGAGTGTTACCCAAAAGACGGGAGAGCTGGGTTTCGGTATCAATTTTGGTAGGCATCAGATTCAACATCAGAATCTGCAAAGGACGGATATCCTGCGCAACGGCACGTGCGTCGGTCATTACAAAGATGTTTTCCTCGGCAAGCGTTTTGGTTGCAGGCAGTTGGTTCGGAATTTTAATAGGCATTCTGTCCTACTCCTCTTCGTGTATGATAAATAAAAATCAGATGGATTCGAGTGCTTGCTTGAGGTCTGCGATAAGGTCATCGGCATTTTCAAGACCGCAAGAATAACGGACAAGGTCGCCCGATACGCCTGCCGCAAGGAGCTCTTCGTCGCTCATCTGTCTGTGTGTTGCGCTTGCGGGATGCAGGCAGCAGGTACGCGCATCGGCAACGTGCGTCTCGATTGCGGCAACCTTAAGATGCTTCATAAACTTCTCTGCCGCACTTCTGCCGCCCTTAACACCAAAGCTGACAACGCCGCAGGTGCCCTTTGGCATATACTTTTGAGCAAGGTCGTAGTATTTGTCGCCCTCAAGGCTTGCATAAGTTACCCAAGTTACGTTGGGATGATTTTTGAGAAAGGTTGCAACGGCAAGACCGTTTGCACAGTGGCGTTCCATACGGACGTGTAAACTTTCAAGACCGAGTCCCAGCAAAAATGCGCTCTGCGGTGCGGGGGTAGAGCCGAAGTCACGCATCAGCTGTGCGGTGGCTTTGGTGATGAATGCCCCACCCTGACCGAATTTTTCGGCGTAGACGATGCCGTGATAGCTATCGTCGGGTGTGCAGAGTCCGGGGAATTTTTCTTTGTTTGCCATCCAGTCAAACTTACCGGAATCAACAATACAACCGCCAACAGCTGCGCCATGACCGTCCATATACTTGGTGGTAGAGTGCGTGACGATATCAGCGCCCCACTCGAATGGACGGCAGTTGATGGGGGTAGCAAAGGTATTATCGATAATCAACGGTACGCCATGTGCATGGGCTGCTTTAGCAAATTTTTCGATATCAAGAACGGTAAGTGCGGGGTTTGCAATGGTTTCGCCAAACACAGCCTTGGTGTTGGGTCGGAAAGCCGCCGCCAGCTCCTCCTCGGTGCAATCGGGAGAGACAAAGGTGAAGTCGATACCCATCTTCTTCATGGTAACCGAGAAAAGATTGAACGTTCCGCCATAGATTGTAGAAGCGGATACGATGTGGTCACCGCAGGTGGCAATATTAAATACGGCATAGAAGTTTGCCGCCTGACCGGACGAGGTCAGCATTGCGGCAGTTCCGCCCTCAAGCTCGCAAATCTTTGCTGCAACGGTGTCGCAGGTGGGATTTTGCAGACGAGAATAGAAATAGCCCGATGCCTCGAGGTCAAAAAGCTTTGCCATATCCTCACTTGTATCGTAATGGAAGGTCGTGCTTTGCACGATTGGAATTTGCCGAGGTTCACCATTGCCGGGGGTGTATCCTCCCTGCACGCATTTTGTTTCGATTTTATAATCTGCCATTTTTATCTATCTCCTAAAATAATATTCTTCATCAAAGTAAGTCGGCGATATCGTAGATAAGACGCTCGGTTTTTTCCCAACCCAAGCAAGGGTCGGTAATAGACTTACCGTAAATTTCATCGGGGCCTATCTTTTGCGCGCCATCTTCGATATAGCTCTCAATCATCAGTCCCTTAACAAGCTTTTTAACGTCATTTGAATGACGGCAAGCGTGCAGGACCTCTTTGGCGATACGCACCTGCTCAAGGCACTGCTTACCTGAGTTTGCGTGGTTTGTATCCACAATGATTGCGGGATTTTGCAAGCCACTCTTTGCGTACATATCCGCCGTGCGGTTCAAATCTTCAAAGTGATAGTTGGGAGCACTATGCCCGTTTGTATCCACGTATCCGCGCAGAATAGCGTGCGCATAAGGGTTACCCGCACTCTTAACCTCCCAACCGCGGTAGAGGAACATATGCGAACTCTGCGCTGCGGTGATGGAATTCATCATAACGGTCAAGTCGCCGCAAGTAGGATTTTTCATACCGACGGGAATATCCAAACCGCTTGCCGTCAAGCGGTGCTGTTGATTCTCGACCGAGCGAGCACCAACGGCAACATAAGCCAATAGGTCGGAAAGATAGCGGTGATTTTCGGGATAGAGCATCTCATCGGCACATCCAAATCCTGTTTCGGAAAGCGCACGCAGGTGCAGATGGCGGATAGCAATAATCCCCTTTAGCAAATCGGGGGCTGCATTGGGGTCGGGTTGATGAAGCATTCCCTTATACCCTGCTCCCGTGGTACGGGGCTTATTTGTATAGATGCGCGGAACGATTATAATCTTTTCGGCAACCTTATCCTGCACGGTGCGCAGACGCGAAATATAATCAATAACGGCATCCTCTCGGTCTGCCGAGCAAGGACCGATAATTAAGACAAATTTATCACTTTTTCCTTCAAATACCTTTTTCAATTCCGCAACCGATGCATCTCTTGTCGCTTTGATGGAAGCGGATACGGGGTATTCTTCCTTAATATCCTTTGGAATAGGAAGCTTACGGTAAAATTCCATATTCATAGTGGTGGGACTCCTTTCGGTATATATAAACGTTGGTTTGTTTTACTGCTCTTTTTGAGGCTTATCAAAAAGCACTCTTCGTGCAGTTGCACGGCGCATCGTTTCGCGCATTCCTTCCACGTCTTCTTCACGTAGCATTGTGCGAAAACGGTCAAACTCCTCGGCAAAGGCATCCATTTGTGTAAGGAGTGCCTCGCGGTTGAGAAGGAACAGCTCCGACCACATCACGTCGTTAATTTTTGCAATACGCGTCAAATCGCGGAAAGAATCGCCCGTATACTGTTCCATCATCGGGGAGTCATTTGCGGTCATCAGGGTAACCGCAATACAGTGCGTAAGCTGGGATAGAAAGGCGATCATACGGTCGTGTTCCTCGGGAGAAAGTTGAGAAACACGCGCAAAGCCAAGCACCTCACCAAGTTGACGGCAAGCTTCAATTGCTTCGGGAGTATTCCGCTCGGTAGGTGTAATAATATAGTTTGCACCAAGAAATACGCGGTCATCACTATATTCTACGCCACTGCTCTCGCGCCCTGCCATTGGATGCGCGGCAATAAATTCGACATCGGGGCGCAAAAAGCCCTGCACCTCGTCAACGATTCGGCTCTTAACACCGGTTACGTCGGTGATGAGTGTGCCACTGCGGAACAGATCTTGATATTCTCTGATCCAATCAACAAAAATGTGCGGATAAAGTGCAAACACAATGAGATCAGCCCATTCTACCGTCTCTTTTGCAACTTCTGTGCTACCTGCTTCGATCATACCGAGAGACAGCGCATAGTCAATGTCCTTTTGCTCTTTAGTGATGCAACGGACGGAGTAGCCATTGCGGCTTAGAACACGGGCATAGCTACCACCAATCACACCTAAGCCAACAATAAGAATTTTAGTGTTTTTATCAAAGGGTTTCATTTGGAATTTTTCCTTATTATGGAGTAATTTCTTCTATTTGAATACCGAGTGAGGAAATACGCTCGAAAAAGTCGGGAAAGCTCTTGCTGACAGCTTCTGCCCCTTCGATCACGCCACCAGTCTGTGTTGCAAGAACAGCAAGAGACATGACGATGCGATGATCGTTGTGTCCCATAAGGGGCTCTGTGGGTGTGACAAATGCGGTAGGAGTAACAATCACCTCATTCTCACGCACATCGACAGTTGTGCCGAATTTGCGCAGCTCGGTTGCCATCATCTCGGCGCGATTGCTTTCCTTGATAGCAAGACGTCGCGTGTCCACAAATCTTGCTCCTTCTCCTCTTGCAGCAAGGGCAAACAGAATAGGGGCAAGGTCGGGGCAATCAGCAACGGATATGGTTGCAAACCCCTTTTGAAGGCTTGCAAAGTGTTCGGTATAAATGCGGTCTCCTTGTAGGGATGTCGGATGCAAGTTTGTGACGTTTACGTCTCCGCCCAAAACGTTGAGTGCCGAAAGGAAAGCAGCATTGGAATAGTCCCCCTCAACGGTGAGGCTCTGTGCCCGGAGCGATTTACCGCCCATAACACGCAAAGTGTTCTCGTCAAGCCATTCTGCCTCTGCACCAAAGGTATTGAGTGCTTGCAGTGTGAGAAGAACATACGAGCGACTCTCAAACGGCGGAAGAATATGCAAAATACTCTCCCCTGCGACTTGTGTCAAGGCAAAGAGCATACCGCTGATAAACTGACTGCTAACGTCTCCGGGAAGTGTGTATTCCGCTGCTTTTAATTGCCCCTTCACCGTAATGCCGCCTTCGGTTTGTTCAAAGAACAGACCGTGCGTGTGGCAAAGGTCACGGTAAACGGTCATAGGGCGATTCAAAAGTGAAGGAGCCCCTATAAGAGTCGTCTTTCTATCGGAAAGCAAGCACAAGGGCAACAAAAATCGCATTGTGCTGCCACTCTCGCGGCAAGGTAACGTCGAGTTGGAAATTTTGTTAAAATCAATGCCTTTGACAATAACTGTGTTATTGTCAATTTCGCAACCTGCACCGAGTGCTCGCAAGCAATCGAGCGTTGCCTGTACGTCCTCACAATCGGACACGCCGCAAATGCGGCTCACACCGCGTGCCAAGGCAGCGCAAATGAGGAAACGGTGCGCCATACTCTTAGAGGACGGTGCGCTTACGCTTCCCCTTGCAACAGACGGATAGATGCGAACTTTCATTTGGCTTCTCCTTTTGAGAGAAATTCACACAAAAAATCCATTGCCACGAGATATCCCGCAAGTCCCTCTCCCGTAACCGTCTTTTGGCAAGCAGCACGAATATAACTGACTTGTCGAAAATCTTCTCTTTCCTCCACCTTGGAGATGTGTACCTCCACTGTCGGAATACCCACAGACTTAACGGCATCGAGCAAAGCAATGCTGGTATGGGTATATGCACCGGGATTGATGACAATACCGTCCGCCTTTTGCAGATAGGCCTCTTGTATTTTATCTACGAGGTCGCCCTCGTGATTGGATTGATAACATTCCACAGTAATATTCAACTCATTTGCGTGAGCATAAATCAAATCGAGCAGACCTTGATAGGTCGTATTTCCATAGTGCTCCGGCTCACGAATGCCCAAAAAGTTCAAGTTTGGGCCATTGATGATGTAGAGTTTCATAGTTTCAAAAACTCCTTTCTAATGCGCTCTGCTACCTCTTCGACACTTCCGTCACCGTCGATACGGCAATCGGCAGTCGCACAGTAACGCTCATAGCGTTCCCCGTAACGTTTGCAAATGTCCTCTTTTGAGGAAGCTAACGGTCGGTCTTCGGTGGGAAGAAGCTCTCTCAACGGTCGGTCGATAAAATAGATTTTGCCGTTGCGACGTAAAAGGTCAATGTTTTCGTCACGCAAAATCGCGCCGCCTCCTGTGGCGAGAACGATATTTTTTTGATTGGACAAAACATCGCGCAAAACACGTGTTTCGAGGTTGCGGAAAGCTGGCTCTCCATCGATTGCGAAAATTTCGGGAATAGAGCATCCCGCTACGCGAACAATCTCCTCGTCAAGGTCAAAAAACGCGCGTTCCATTTGGCTTGCCAAGAGCTTACCTACGGTGCTCTTACCCGCACCCGGCATTCCCGCAAGAACGATGTTTTCGGTCTTTTTGAAAAGTTCAAAATAGATGCGCTCTGCGGTATCGGGCTCATAGATGCAGTCCAAAAAGAGTTCGGATGCACGCACCGCTTGCGCTACGAGCATATACAGTCCGCCTTCGGCGGGAATGTTGCGCTTTCTTGCATCCAAAACAAGTTGCGTGCGCAAGGGATTATAGATGGCATCAATAACCCCCGAAAGATTGGAAAGCCGAGAAATATCGACGGGTGTGGCTTCGGTATTGGGGTACATTCCCACAGGAGTGGTGTTGATAAGCACCTCGACGTCGGCGTGTTTCTCTGTCAGCTCTTGATAGGTGATAACGCCATCCCCTTCTCGGCGGCTGACAATCAGAATCTCTTTTGCACCCAAAAAATTGGCAACCGCAAAAGCGGTTTTGGACGTGCCGCCAGTTCCGAGAATGGCAACCTTTTTATTTTGGAGTGTGATTTTTGCGTGCTTGATGAGCTCACACAGACCGTAAAAATCGGTATTGTATCCCCACAGTTCCCCGTCGCGGTTGACAATCGTATTGACCGCGCCGATTTCTTTTGCACTTCCGTCGATATGCGAAAGATATGGGATAACTGCGGTTTTGTAAGGAATGGTCACATTGATAGCAGAAAAATCCTTTTGCTTCAAAAACGCTTCGATTTGATTGGGAACGAGCTCTATGAGCGCATAAGGGTTGCTTTTGAGCATTTCGTGTATCTCTTTTGAAAAGCTATGCCCCAATTTTTGACCGATAAGACCGTACTGCATACCGTGACCTCCTTTCCTTTTTCGATTGAGATTTATTTCGGAAAATCCGTTCCAAAGCGGAGCGCAAGCAAATCGCACAAAACAAGAGCCGCAACACTATCTACAACCACACGAGCGCGGTGGATGATGGCGGGGTCGTGTCTGCCCTGCAAGGTAAGGGTCGCATTTTGACCGCTCGTCAAATCAACGCTCTCTTGCTCTTGGAAGATAGACGGTGTAGGCTTGACTGCCGCGCAAATCTGCCATACCAAAGCCTGTGCCAAACTCCACGCCCTTGATGGCGGGAATGGAGAAAAGCGCGTGCGAGAGCATTCCCTCTACGGTATCGAACCAAGGCTCGCCGATGCCTGCGGGGAGACCTGTTATAGCGGTCTCCAAAATGCCGCCAACACTGTCGCCCTCACTTGCGGCATCTTCAATACAAGCACGCATCAGATCTGCCTTTGCGGAATCAAGCACAGGGAACGTAAGGTCGGCAAGGGTTTCGATATCCGATTCGTAAGCGTGGAACTTGCGGTCGCAAATATCTGAAATGCGAGAAATATGCGTGCCGATCAGGATGCCGTTTTGACGCAAAGCGGAAATTGCGATAGCACCTGCCGCTACAAGGGCTGCCGTAATACGGCCGGAAAAATGTCCGCCACCACGGTGGTCTTGGTAGCCGTGGTATTTACATCCTGCCGCGTAGTCGGCGTGTCCCGGACGCGGAATATTGTGGGTATAATCTCCCGAGCGTGTGTTGGTGTTGGGAATGAGAATGCACAAAGGCGTTCCCGTCGTCTTCCCTTCAAACACGCCACTTACAATTTGGAACTCGTCTGCCTCGACGCGCGAGGTCGAGATTTTGCCCTGCGGACGGCGCAGAGAGAGCTGATGGCGGATAAAGGCTTCGTCAACCGCAAGTCCGGGCGCAAGACCGTCCAGCACCGCACCGATATATTCACCGTGGCTCTCACCGAAAAGTGTAACGGCTACGCTTTGTCCAAACGTATTTTTCATTGCTTTATCCCCCAATCTGCTCGCGGATGTACTGTTGCCATTCCGCAAGCGGCATTTTTTGGATGCGGTAAGAACCCACAGCATCAACGAACACTGCGTTGACTGAGGTTCCCTCGCATTTTTTATCGTGTGTAGTCAAATGCAAAACAGTTTCAATATCTCCCTCAAATACGGTCGGGAGTCCAAGAGACTGCAAAACGGCAATCAAGCGTGCGCGCACGTTTGGTGCACACATCGGTATCATTCCAAGAGCGACACATTCGCCGTGATAAAGCTTGTCAAAGCTTTCGCCCTCAATGCCATGACCAAGCGTGTGACCGAAATTGAGAATGCGACGGATACCGCTTTCCCTTTCATCCTCTTCAACAACGGCTTTTTTGATGCGGAGCGAGCGCTCGATAACAGTATCGATATTCTTCATTGCTTCACCGCGCTCGAAAAGTTCAAAAAGCTCGGCATCGGAAGTCAAAGCCATCTTGACAGCTTCGGCAAGTCCGTTCGCAATCTGTCTTTTGGAAAGTGTGGAAAGCACCTCGGGGTCAACAATAACCGCTTTGGGCTGATAAAACGCACCTACGATATTCTTGACACTGCCAAAATTAACGGCAACCTTACCACCGATGGATGAATCTACCTGCGAGAGTACAGTGGTAGGAATATTATAAAAGTCAATGCCGCGCATAAAGATGGATGCCGCAAAGCCGGAAAGGTCACCTACAACACCGCCGCCAACCGCTACAACACAGTCTGTGCGTCCAAAGCCGTTCTTCAGCATCTCATTCAAGAGAAGCTCGAGAGTTGCAAGGCTTTTGCTCCCTTCTCCTTCGGGAACGGTAACGATGTATGCCTCTTGGCATTGTTCTGCGATACGTTTGGCATAGTCGTCAGGTACACCGCTGTCGGTCACAACGAGCACGCGGCGGTCAAGAGAAAACAACTCACCCGCGCGGTCGATAGCACCGCGCTCAATAAAAATGGGATATCCGCCGTTTGGCAGATTGAGATTTAAGGTCATCGTTTTCTCTCCTTTCTTTAAGAATTACTCTTCTCTTTAAAATAAGTTCCTGCGAGCTTGAGGCGGTCGCAGAACAGTCCCAGCTCGCGCATCATCCATTCGCCTGCCTCGGTGTAAACGTCGCCCTCGGCTTCTACGTAAAAGTAGTACTGCCACAAAAGGTCTTTCATCGGGCGGCTACGCAAAGTGCGCATATTGAAGCCGTATCGACCGATAATGTCTATCGCCTTGGCAAGCGCGCCTGCCTCGTGTTTTACGGTAAAGAGCAAAATGAAATGCTCGCCCATTCGCTTGGAATGGCGGCGGCTTTCGACACGAGAAAGTGCCGCAAAGCGTGTGGTGTTATTACGGCTTGCATTGATATTGCGTGCCAACACCTCAAGTTCGAAGACCTCGGCGGCTTCCTCGCTGGCAATCGCGGCAATGGTTTTGTCCTTCTTTTCCGCTACATATTTAGCTGCAAGTGCCGTGTTGGAATACTCTGCGGTACTCCATCTGTTATTACGAACATACTCTGCACACTGTGCGAGTGCCTGCGGGTGGCTGACCACCTCGCGAATATCCTCGATGCGTGTACCGGGAACAACCAAAAGGTCGTGCGACACGGCAAGGTCCATGACTTCGCTGACGTAAAGCGAGCCCGAGAACAAAAGGTCGGTAACCTGCCCTACCTCGCCGTTGTAGCTGTTTTCAATCGGCAAGACGGCAGCGTCGCATTCTCCTGCTTCAACCGCGCGGTATGCCGAAGTAAAATCGCCGTACGGCACACGAATAGAGCCCTCAAAGATTTTGCCCGCGGCAATATGTGCGAATGCACCCTCTGTCCCACAGTAAGCAATACGCATCCCTTCCATCAGTCTGCTTTGATAAGCTCGGGAAACTGCCATATTGTTGCGTATGAAATTTACGTAATATTCACGCAAGGTCTCGTCTTCGACGAGCTTTGCATTGTTCTGCACGACCTGTTCTTCGCGAGCGGCATCCAAAATGGGGAGCGCGTGCTCCTTTTTATAGGCGGCTACCTCCTCGGCGGCACGCATACGGCGGACGAAAAGCTCTGCCATTTGGGCATCAATTTCGTTGATTTCGCCCCTCGCCTTTGTCAAGAGGTCGTTTTGAGTATTCTTGGACATTTTTATTTCTCCGTTTGATAGGATTCTGCCAAAGCCTTGAAGGCGGGCAAGGATTTTTGAATTTGTTCGGTGGTAACGCAATAAGAGATGCGCACGTACCCGGGACAGCCGAAGCTATCGCTGGCAACAAGCAAAAGCTCGAACTCTTTTGCTCTTTCGCAAAAAGCGGTTGCGTTTTCCTCGAGTGCCTTAACGAAAAGATAGAACGCGCCATCAGGCTTGACCACCTCATAGCCGTAAGAGGTCAACGCCTCGGAAAGCAAACGGCGGTTGGTATCGTAAACGGAAATATCGGCAGTCTTGCCAATAACCGCAGGGATCATATACTGAAACAGTGCGGGAGCACAGACAAAACCGAGTGCCCTGCCCGCTCCGCAAACGGCTTGGTAAACAGAAATTGCATCCTCTGCTTCGGGATTTACAAGAATGTAACCGATGCGCTCACCGGGAAGGGAGAGCGACTTGCTAAATGAATAGCAAATGAGTGTATTTGCATAAAAGTGTGGCAAGTAAGGCACGTCAACGTCACCGTAAACAAGCTCGCGGTAAGGTTCATCGGCAATGAGGTAGATGGGTTGTCCGTTCTGTTTGGATGCTTCGGTGAGAAGCGCGGCAAGTCCCTCAATGCTCTCTTTTGTCATAACAGCTCCCGTGGGATTGTTGGGAGAGTTGACGATGATAGCACGTGTTTTGGGAGTGATGGCCGCGCGGATGGCATCAAGGTCGGGCTGGAAGGTCTTGGTGTTGCACAAAACGGGAACGGCAACCGCGCCGTTGCGCTCAACAAACACACGATACTCCGGAAAGAATGGCGCGAGCAGGATGACCTCGTCCCCCGCCTCGGTAAGAGCCGAAAGAGAGATGGTCAAGGATGCGGCTGCACCGACGGTAAGATAAATCAAATTGGGATCTACCTTTGCGTTGTGTGTTGTATTGATGTAGTCGGCAATCGCCGCACGAACACCTGCATCACCCTGTGCACTGGTATAGCCGTGCAAAGAAACCGCATCGCGCTCGGCAATCAACTTTGTCAAAGTCTCATTAACAATGGCGGGAGACGGAACGCTCGGGTTGCCGATGCTGAAATCAAAAACATTCTCGGCGCCGATTTCTGCTTTCCTCTTTTTGCCGTATTCAAACAATTCTCTGATGACCGAGCGACACGCGCCAAGTCCTCTCATTTTTTCGTTTACCATAGCATCCTCTCTTAGCGTAAAATAAGATATAGTTAGTTATATTATACACGTGCGTATGTGCGATTGTCAAGTGGATTGAAAGAAAAATGACATCAGCTATCACAAAAAACAAAAAATCCGCACTCTCATTATGCTAAAAAGCATAGCAGATGCGGACTGTCCGTATTTTTGTTTTCGAAAAATTTGATTATTTTTCGATCTTCACAAAAGACGGGCAGCCCATGTTAAACATATAAAAGTAATAAAATTTGCTTGCAAACATGATATGTCCTCCTTTGTGATTTGTTGTGACACATTATACGCTTGTTTTTTTAGTTTGTCAATAGGTTTGGCGATTTTTTTGCTTATTTTTTGAAATTTTCGAGAAATTTCTTTCAAAAAAGAAAAAAGCCCCGCGGGGCTTTTTTCATACGTTATCAATTTTTATATTGCCTTTCCGCTATTGAGGAACTGCTGCAAATGCTCGTTTTGGGGATTGTCAAAGACCTCCTCGGGAGTGCCCTGTGCCTCAATAATACCGTCGCGCATGTAAATTACGCGGTCGGAAACGCTCTTGGCAAATTCCATTTCGTGGGTAACGATTACCATCGTCTTCCCTGTCTTTTTCAAATCCTTGATAACACGCAAAACTTCAACCGTAAGCTCGGGATCAAGCGCCGATGTGGGCTCGTCAAAGCAAAGAATATCGGGTTCCAATGCCAAAGCACGCGCAATGGAAACACGCTGTTGCTGACCGCCCGAAAGTTGGAACGGATAGGCATTGAGTTTATCTGAAAGTCCTACGCTGGCAATCAGGTTTGTCGCCTTTTCTTCAAGCTCTTGCTTGCTTCCCTTTTTGAGCAATTTAGGTGCAAGCATCACATTTTTGAGCACCGTATATTGCGGAAACAGGTTGAAGGATTGGAACACCAAGCCAAAACGCAAGCGTTTTTCGCGCAATTGCGCCTCTTTAACTTTTCCTTTTTTAAACTCTTCGCCAACAAAAAGCTCTTCGCCGGCTACAGATATTGTTCCTGCATCGGCAAGCTCCAAAAAATTCAAGCAACGCAAAAGCGTCGTTTTTCCGCTTCCGGAGGAACCGATTATGGTCAAGATCTCACCGCGTCCAAGCGAAAAATCAACACCTTTTAGTACGTTAACATTTCCAAAGCTCTTGCAAAGGCCACGCACGTCCAAATATTTGCTATCTTCCATACGCGCCTCCTTATGTTACCTCATAGTAGCAGATCTTCTTTTCCAACAAGTGGAACAAAAGTGTCAGAATACCACTGAAAGCAAGATAGAAAGCCCCTGCATAAAACAGCGGTGACAGAACTGCATATTTATTGACCTTTTCATACGCCACCAAGATAATTTCGGTGATGCTGAGCGCTCTCGCAAGGGCTGTATCCTTGACGAGCGTGATGACCTCGTTGCTCATGGGTGCCATAATTTTGCGGATGACCTGCATAAGTACGACGTGGAAGAAAATCTGCCACTTGGTCATACCGAGAACCTGCCCTGCTTCGCGCTGCCCCTTGGGAATGTTCTTAATTCCGCCCTCAAAAATAACGGCAAAATAGCAAGCATAGTTGACAGAGAAAGCAAACAACACAAAAATGAACTGCAAATCCGCTATTTTATCCAAATTCAGTATCGCGGCAAAATCCTTATTCGGAATTTTAAGGAGTACTGACGGGATAAAAGTGACGATAACACACTGCAAGAGTAGCGGTGTGCCGCGCACAATCCAAATAATGCCCTTCATCAGCCAAGAGAGCGGCTTGAATTTGGACATAGAGCAAAAGCAAAACAACAGACCTAACGGAATGGCAATGACAAGCGTAAGTGCAAAGAGCTTCAGCGTCATGCCGAAGCCCATGCACAGGTCATACATAACTGACCAAAAATTCATAAAGTTAAATGTCCTTTTTTCGTTTTAGTGGTTGAAATTACTCAACGGGTTGTACAAGCTCTTCGCCTGCGGAGCCTTTTTCAGCAATGATGATAGCATCTGCGGTCTTTGCAAAGAACTCATCCTTGGTAGCACCGTATTTGGATGCATCTGCTTTTTTAACAACTGCTACTTGCTTGTTAGCAAGGTAAGGAACCGAGATTTCCATCTCTGCCAAACGTTCATCTGTAATGGTCATACCGTTCCAAACGAGGTCAATGGAACCGTTTGCAAGCAGTGCTTCCTTTTCGTTCCATTCAATTACGATAAATTCAACCTCGATTTCTGCGGAGTACGTTTTGTTGAGATAATCAACAACTGCTCTTGCAAGGTCGATATCAAAACCGATCAAGTTGGCATCTGCACCGTCGCCATCTTTGTAAGCGATGGGAGCGAAGAGAGTGTAGCCAACAACCAGCTTCTTTGCGGTAACGACTTTGTTCCAGGATTCGTCGGTAGCTGCAGCGTTGGGGTTAACAGTATCGGCTTTTACAAGTGTTTCGGTGGTAAGACCGTACTCTGCTGCAACATCCTTATAATCGGAATCAACAAGAGCGATCATAGCTTCGTTGATTTTGCCGATGAGAGCTGCATTGCCCTTCTTTGCGGCAATACCGTACTTTTCCTCAGCAAGAACAACGCCGGAAAGGACTTGATAATCCTTAAACGTATCAACACTATTCATATAGTAGCCTGCCATAACCGAGTCGATAACAGCAATATCTGCATCGCCCTTAACAAGACCGTTGAGTGCATCGAGCTGAGAGCCGACAGAAAGAAGCTCTTTACCAAAATTAAGTCCATTATCTTCTTCAGGTTGCTTACAAGAAGCAAACGCTGCGATGCAACCGAGCATCATAATGAGTGCGAGTGCGAGAGAAATGATTTTTTTCATAATAGAAATCTCCTTTTCGGAATTTTTTGCGTATGCTTTAGCGCTTTACCATTTTACCACGCTAAAGTGCTGTTGTCAAGAGGTTTTCTAAATTTTTTTCCTGCTTTTTTCATTTTTTTTGAAAAAAGCGAGAGAAAACGCATCAAAAATACGTCTCCCTCGCCCTTTTTGCGATTATTCGAAATATTTTTTGAGATATCTTCCCGTATGAGAATGCTCCACTTGGGCAATTTCTTCGGGTGTTCCCGTAGCGATTACGGTTCCGCCTCCGTCTCCGCCCTCGGGGCCGAGGTCGATAACGTAATCGGCGCATTTGATAACATCGAGATTGTGCTCAATGACGATAACGGTGTTGCCCGTATCGCAAAGCCGTTGAAGAACCTCAAGCAGCTTTGCAACGTCGGCGGTATGCAGACCGGTGGTGGGCTCGTCCAAAATATAAACGGTTCTGCCCGTGGCACGCTTGGAAAGCTCGGTTGCAAGCTTGACGCGCTGTGCTTCACCGCCCGAAATGGTTGTGGCAGGTTGACCTATTTTGATATATCCAAGTCCTACGTCGTAAAGTGTTTGAAGCCTACGGCTAATAGACGGGATACCGTCAAAAAAGCGTACCCCCTCCTCTACCGTCATGTCAAGGACTTCAAAAATATTCTTTCCTTTATATTGCACCTCAAGGGTGTCGCGGTTATATCGCTTGCCTTTGCAAACGTCACACGTGACATAAACGTCGGGCAAGAAGTGCATTTCAATTTTTTTCACGCCGTCTCCCTCGCATGCCTCGCAACGTCCGCCTTTAACATTAAAGGAGAAACGACCGGGGCCGTATCCTCGCGCCTTTGCATCCTTGGTTTGGGCAAAAAGCGAGCGAATATCGGTGAAAAGTCCTGTGTAGGTTGCGGGGTTTGAGCTTGGCATACGCCCGATGGGGCTTTGGTCGATGCAAATGACCTTATCGAGGTGTTCAAGACCGGTAATTTCATCATGCTTGCCGGGATAGGTGATGGCGCGGTTGAGCTTATCGGCAAGAACGGGGTGCAAAATGCCATTGATAAGCGAGGACTTTCCCGAACCCGAAACGCCCGTAACGCAAACGAATTTGCCAAGCGGAATATCAACGTCGATATTCTTCAAATTATTGTGGCGCGCCCCCTTGATTTGTAAGAATGCACCGTTGCCCTCGCGGCGATATTTGGGAATGTCGATAGTCTTTTTGCCCGACAAATACGCACCTGTGATGGATTTTTCATCCTTCATGATCTCTTCGGGTGTTCCTTGGGCAACCACTTCGCCACCGTGAATGCCCGCGCCGGGACCGATATCGAGAATATAATCGGCGCTCTCCATCGTCTCCTCGTCGTGCTCGACTACGATAACGGTGTTGCCGAGGTCACGCAGACGTTTGAGAGTAGCGATGAGCTTGGAATTGTCGCGCTGATGCAGACCGATACTAGGCTCATCGAGAATGTAAAGCACGCCAACGAGTGCCGAACCGATTTGCGTAGCCAAACGGATACGCTGTGCCTCACCGCCCGAAAGGGTTCCCGCTTTGCGGGAAAGAGTGAGATAATTGAGTCCTACGCTGACAAGAAAGCCAAGACGTGAGCGAATTTCTTTCAGGATTTCTCCCGCAATTTGTGCTTCGGTTTCGTTGAGCTCCAATGCGTTGACAAAGTCGAGTGCATCAACAATGGAAAACGAGCAAAGCTCGTGAATGTTCTTCCCACCTACCGTAACGGAAAGCGATGTGGGAGAGAGGCGTTGGCCGTGACATTCGGGGCAAGGAGCTTCCTCGATAAACTGTGCGTAATATTCGTTGCCGTACATTTTCATACGGTTCTCAATCATCGGGACAATGCCTTCAAATTTGACAAGCTGATGGTGGTCTTCCCTGCCAAACCAGCGGTGAACCTCGTATTTTTCATCCCCCGTACCGTAAAGAAGCATTTGATATTGCTCCTCGGTAAAGTTTTCGATGGGGGTATCAAGGTCAAAGCCGTGGCGTTGACCAACCGCCGCAAAGAGAGGACCGTTCCAGCTTTCTTCTTCCAAAGTCTTAAAGCCGTTTACGGCGATTGCACCTTGTGAAAGCGAGATTTTTTTGTTTGGTATAATGCGGTTAACCGCGATGGTCTGCATTTCTCCAAGTCCCGCACAGTGCGGGCACGCGCCCGTAGGATTGTTAAAGGAAAACATACGGGGTTCGAGCTCACCAAAGGAGATGCCGTGCTCTTCGCAGGCATAGTTTTGGGAAAACTCCAATTCCTTAGGCTCTCCCTCACGCGGAACGGTAACAATGGTTACGTGTCCGTCAGCTGCACCAAGTGCATTTTCTACCGAGTCGGAAAGGCGGGATGCAATTCCCTCGCGCATAACAAGACGGTCGACAACAATGTCGATAGTGTGCTTTTTGTTCTTATCAAGTTTGATTTCCTCGGAGAGGTCGTACATATTTCCATTGACGCGCACACGGACGTATCCGCGCTTGCGCGCATCTGCAAACACCTTTTCGTGCATACCCTTTTGCGCTCTGACAACAGGTGCAAGCACCATAAAGCGTTCCCCTTCGGGGAACGTCAAGATGCGGTCGATGATTTGGTCGACGGTTTGCTGACGAATTTCCTTGCCGCAAATCGGGCAATGCGGAATACCCACGCGAGCGTAGAGCAAGCGCAAATAGTCGTAGATTTCAGTGACAGTTCCCACCGTGGAACGCGGATTGCGCGAGGTGGTCTTTTGGTCGATGGAAATAGCAGGCGAAAGTCCCTCGATAGAGTCAATATCGGGCTTATCGAGCTGACCTAAGAACATACGCGCATAAGAGGACAGCGACTCAACGAAGCGGCGGTGTCCCTC
>JAZQKM010000030.1:0-3465 GCA_045542155.1 Eubacteriales bacterium | reverse complement strand
ATACGTAAAACTCGGTAAAGCCTATTTTTATTTTACCATTTTATCCTTGCTCTGTCAACAAAAATCAACTAATTGTTGAGGATACTTGACCACAAATCAGTACATTTATCCGACTTTCATCTGCAACGATAACAACCGCTTTACAAGCAGTGCCGCAATGGGTGCAAGTATCATTCCGAGCAATCCAAAAGCCATTCGCGTATGCGAATGGCTTTTGTGCGTTATTTATTTCGGTAGTATAGAACGCTTTTGCTTACTCCACAAAATATATAGTCGAAGGATCCATCAAACCAAAGGTGGGCGTCGTCAAATACGAACCAAGAACAGAATCTGCCCACTCTTGATCCACGGCACCGGAGGTCAGCGTTACGTTGGGCATTTCGCCCCAAATGGCACGCCAAATCATCATAGCGCCTACGTATCCCGCCAAGGGGGTGCTGTGAAAATGTGCATCATTGATGCAAAAATCCCATTTTGAGCGTCCTTCGTTGATAAGCAGATCAATTTCTCTTTTCCAGTTGATTTTCAACAACTCGGGATGAGGAGATGTTGAGACGCCTATCATTGCGTCGCTTTCGTTATGTGCCGGGAAAATAATAAGCTGTGTATCGGATTTGTTGCACGCATTCTTAATAATGCCGAGCGAAGTATCGTCGCGACCATAAAATCCGCATAGGAATACCGCACTCCATTCACCTGCCGCAATACGTCTCAAAAGCGAGGAATCCTGCGCATAGGTTTGAATGCTTGCATATCCGCGAGATTCGGCATACATGAAGGGTTCCTTGCCACTATTGACGGCAATATCGTTATAGATGATATTGATTTTCGAGGTGCCGATAAAGCTGTTGCCCAAAATGATGATGGGCTTATCCTGCAGATGGGAAAGTGCACCGTACATCGGGTCACTGCAATATTCTTGATAAAGAACATTCTCACGCAGTTGCGTTTGAACGTAATTGTCAATTTCGCCGTATGCAATCGTCACTGTCAGCAAACGGTCTTGACCGCACTCCATGTAATGATAGCAAAAACGGTGACGGAAACGCAAGGTCTCGCCTGTTCCAATTCTTTCAAGATGTTCGGTAACTTGAACACCTTTAGGAGCTCCGTGCTTTTGATAGACTATTTTCCAATCTTCAATATCGTCTGCCTCACCGCACACAACACGGCCGATTTCGATACCGTCGCGCAAAATTAAGTAATCGCCGTCATCGCTTGCGCAGTGCTCCCAATCCAAATAAAACTTCATTTTAAACGCAATCGAAGAACCCTTAAGACCGTAGTTTTTGCTCATATATCCCCTTGCTTTTTGTATCGGGATATCCAAATAGGCTTCATCCTCATTTATCGGAGGAGTTGTTTCTTCGGGCACTTCGGGAGTCGTCTCGGGGTTCGTCTCGGGGTTCGTCTCGGGAGTTGTCTCGGGCGTCGTCTCGGGAGTCGTTTCGGGAGTCGTTTCGGGGTTTATCTCCGGTGTCGTTTCCGGAAACGTTACAACGGGCGTTTCGATGGGCGTTTGTTCGGTGGTTGTTTCGCCATCTTTGGTGCTGTTGTTCAGCTGTTTTTCAAAATTACAGCTACCCAACAAAATGCACACCGCAAGTAAAAACGCAATACTCATTCTGTGTTTGTTTTTCAAAGCAGTTCCCTCCTGTTGAAAAGTATAGAAGTTTCGTCTGCCTTTATTTTAGCATTTTCGCCCCTTACTGTCAATAAAAATCAACCAATTTGCAAAAATTCTTAACCACAGATAACTGCATTTATCCGACTTTCATCTGCAACGATAACAGCCGCTTTACAAGCAGCGCCGCAATGGGTGCAAGTATCATTCCGAGCACCCCAAAAAGAGTAAATCCCACATAGGTGGCAAAAAGTGTCAGTAGTGGATGAAGTCCCAAGCTCTTGCCAAGCACCTTTGGCTCCACCACTTGACGAATGAGCGAGATAACAAGATAAAGAAGAAGCAAGCCAAAGCCTATATAAAATTGCTTTTGCAGGAGCATCACAATTCCCCACGGAATGAGAACCGTTCCCACACCGATAACAGGTAACAAATCCGCAAGCGCGATAAGAAATGCAAGCAGAAAAGCATACTCCACCTGTAATATCCAAAAACCGACAAGCAAAAGTGCAAAGGTTAAAAGCAATAGAATCCCGTACGCTTTGACGTATTTTTTCAATACGTCACGCAAATTTTCCTTGATTTGTGGGATTTTTTGTCTCCATCGATGTGGCAAAAAAGAACCCAAACTGCGCGTGATTGACACCCCGTCGGTGCAAAAATAAAAGCAAGCGACCACGCTTACAATCAAGAAAAAAAGCACCGAAGGAAGTGCAGAAAAGAGCGATGCGGCAAGGTCCGGCAGGCGTGAAGCAAGCGAGGAAAGCAAATTCCCCACCATTTGCATTACGCCATCATAAAACGCTTGCGGGCTTCCGCCTTCTTTCAAAGAAAGAAATCCAAAGCGTGTGCCAATTCCCTCTACCCATAGCATCAAGGAGTCCATTGCATCAAATATGCCGCCGTCCGAGAGGAGACGCTCAACGAGATTGCCAAGCTCGGCTATCAGTCGCACGCTACCTATCCAAAGTCCATATCCGCCAAGACCGAATACAACCAGCAGCAAAACCACCGAGCACGCTCCGCACGGCAGATGGGTCCTCTTTGATATTTTGTTCGCCGCAGGACGAATCAACCAAGCAACGGCATACGCCAAAAGAAAGGGCAATAAGAGCGGCAAGACGTAGCGAAAAGCCAGATAAAGCAACGCCCCACCCGTCAAAACACTAATCATAATAGCCGCTACACGCTCCCAACGAATCTCGCTCATTCCTCTTCCCCCTTGCCTTTTTTACTATCATATCCCCCGCGTTTGTAAATTATTTCGTAAATACCCAAAAAGGCTTGACAAAGGTGCGCTTTTTTGATACAATTTTATAGAAAGCAAAGAAAAGAGGTATTCTACTATGGGTAAAGAAACCAAGACCAACCAACTGCGCGAACTGCGCGAGAAGCAAAGGCAAGAGGCATTGGCAAAAAAGAAAAAAGAACAACGCCTGATACTGATTATCAGCGTTTCATTACTGGCACTGATTTTGATTGCCGTTGGGATTTCTGTTTGGGTAACAAAGCTCGCTGACAAAAATGAAGAAACTACGCCCCCTTCTCCCAGTTATGTCAGCATGACCGTAAAATACACCGATGATAACGACCAAGAGCACACGGGCGACATCGTTTTAGAACTTGACCCCACCTTTGCTCCCATTACGGTTGCAAACTTTAAAAAGCTCGTGAGCGAAGGATTTTATAACGGTTTGAACTTCCACCGCGTAATCGAAGACTTTATGATTCAAGGCGGTGCTCCCACCTCCGTAAAAGACGTAGCCAACATCAAAGGCGAATTCTCCCAAAACGGTGTCAATAACCCCCTCAAGCACGAGCGTGGCGTTATTTCAATGGCG
>JAZQKM010000029.1:0-5872 GCA_045542155.1 Eubacteriales bacterium | reverse complement strand
GATCTCGTTTGAAATCTTGGTGACCTTCAACGGGATGTAACATTTACTGTAGAAAGCCACTCAAACGTGTTTGGAGATCCCATCGTCGCTACGCTCCTCGATTTGACCTCGCTCCTCCCTCGGTGAAATTTCCTCTCCGCGCTACGCGCTTCGCTCAGAATGACAGGTTGGTTTTTTGTTTCGTTTTTTTATCGTTAGAAACCCCAAAAAGGGAGCCTTTTTCTGTGTTTTGGAAGGTAAATGAATAAAATTTTACTGAATATGTTTACAACCGGCAAAAAATGTGATATAATAGTTATGCTACACAAAACCAAATAAACTTTATGGGCTAATGGTCTTTTCTTTTATAGAGAGGGTATTATACCCTTTTTTAGCATACTACTTTTGAATTTGGTAAAATCGCAAATTCCAACAGGTAGTATGTCGGATACCATTATCCCATTTATCTGGTTTTGTGTAGCAACAATCGGAGTTTGCGGTTTTCGGTGCGTGGCTTCGGTTACGCACCTTTTTTATATGCTGATAGGGGGTATATATGAACAAGGATATTCCAAAAAAGATAATCGATATTACCGGTGTAGAGCTTTCGCCCGGAGAGCCTGCCGTTTGTCTTGGCAACGGAAAACAGGGCTTTGAGTGTTGTTGCGACGAGTGCGACTACTTTTTGCTTTGTTTTCCTGAATTTGAGCACACGGAAAAGACTTGCTCAGAATGACATACAGTGGTGTTGATATATTTTCTATTTTTCGAAACACATTTCATTAAAAGGCACAAAAAGGAGCTGTCCTTGCGGACAGCTCCTCGTTTTTTGTTTGATTTTTTAGTGGGTCAGGTCGAACCAAAGCACAAGTTCCATGTTCAGCTTAACGTTTACTTCTCCGTCAGCAAAGGACATAATGGTAACCATAGGCTCGGTCTCGCTGCAGTGAATGTAGGTGATAACACCGCGACCGTTGTCGATGATGTTATAACCGTTATAGCCCACAAGGGTTTTACCCTCGTTTGTGCCATCGAGAATACCCTTAATAAAGGCATCCCACTCTGCTTGGCTAACACCAAGGGAATCGTCTTTGGGATTGATAACAAAGGATGCTTGCTTGCCGGTGTAACCCCAAGCAATCAGTACCGACCAACGTCCGCTTCTGATGTTCGGCTTTGCAACGCCCATGGGCAGGAATGCATATTCAACAGTTGCGCCTTCATAGATGATCTTCATATTCTTCCATGCATGGCCCTCGTTGATTTGGGTGTTGAGACCGTGGTGAGAAATTTGCAGGATGTTACTGTTGAATGCGGAAACGTCATAGTACTTAACGGTTGCGGTAGAGGGATGCTCACCCGAGTCACCCATAAAGAGCGCACCGTCTACTCCGCCGCCTGCTACTCTGAAGATGATACCCGAATCGTTATAATCCGGAATGGGAGTAGCGTGAGACCAAATAAGGTCGGGAGAGTGGAGCATATCTACGGTTGCATTGCCAAAGTAGTAGGTAAGACCTGCGTGAGGATTGAGATATTTCGACTCAGGACAAGCGGTCTTGCACAGCTCGTGGAATGCCGCCTCACCTGCGTAGCCTGCACCCGTGGGAGAAATCTCGCTGTTGGAAGGAAGCTGATAAACGAAATAGTTAACGGTTGTCAGGTGTGCGTATTTATCGAAGTAGGGCTTGGTAACACCGTTGTGGTCGCCGTGACCGTGGGTAAAGATCCAAGCTTCGATAATAAATTCACCGTTTTCATCCTTTGCAATTTCCAGAGACTCGAGCGCATAGAAGAGGTTATCTGCATTACTATCGTAATAGTAACCGCCATCTATAACGATTGCGCGTCCGTTGGAAAGCTTGAAGATGTAGCAAAGACCGATGTTGGGGTTGTTTTCGGTAGAAGCGATATTGCCGGGTTCGGGAACGTCAACACCGATTTGGGCTACGATTATTTCACCCTTGCCGGTTTCAGCGTTGGGAGTGAGCGGATCGGTTGTACCCTCTTGAATGGTTTCGTATGCAATACGGAGATCTCCACGCTCTGCAAACCAATACATAGCTACCTGCTCGGTACCCTTTTGCAGAATGATGGTTTCAAACTTGGCACCCTCAATCATGGTAACGTCAAGGCGTGTGTATCCGTCTGCGAGAAGAGGATCTACAAAGAGTGCAACGTCATGAACGTTTGTATAAATCTTCATGTAGGAGTCGAACGTGCTCTCAAAAGCATCCATAAAGTTGGGCTCTGCAAGCCAATCGTGCAGTTTTTCATTTCTCTCAACGGTAATATCGCCATTGACAAAGGAGAACACGGTTGCCATGGGAGCGGTTTCGCTGGAGGCAATATAGGTAATCAACCCCTTGCCGTTGTCTAAAATGTTAATACCGTTGTAGCCTAGGTAGGTCTGGTGCGTGTTTGTGCCTGCAGCTACCGCGTCAACAAAAGCTTGATAATTTTCTCCGCTCAAGCCACCGAAAGCTTTATCATCCTTGTTCATAAAGTAGGAGATGCCGCAGTTTGCATTGCCCCAGAAAACGATAACCGTTGAACGGCCGTTTCGAGAGTCGTTCGGGTTACGGTCGCCCATGGGAAGAACCGCATATTTAGCGCCCGTTTCATCGTATACCTTTTTGATATACGTCCAGCCGTGTGCCGCGTAGTTACCCGTTCCATCCTCGGTGTTCTGTGTTGTCAGACCGTGGTGCGGAACTTGGAACATGTCGCACGCAAAGGCAATCGTTTCGTAGTTTTCCCACATTACCTTAAACGCAGATTCACCCGCATCGCCGGTGGAGAGGAAGGAAACACCGCCGCCGTTTACCTTGTAAACGATGCTGGTGCTATTATAATAGGTGATTCTGCTCTCAGGCGACCAAACAAGGTCGGGAGTGTAGAGCATATCAATGGTGGCGTTACCAAAGAAGTACTGTACGCCTGCACGAGGAATGAGATGTACGGCGTTGGGATATGCCGCCTTGCAGTTGTTGTAAAAAGCAGTCTCAACCGTTGCCGATGTGGGAGTCAAAAGTTGGCTTGCGCTTGGCAGATTGTAAATGATGTATTCTATGTCGGTCTTTTCGCTATACTTTTTGCCAAAGGTCTCCATAATGCCAACGTGGTCGCTGTCACCGTGTGAGAAGAACCATGCTGCAATGATATATTGACCGGACTCATTTCTGGCAATGTCAAGCTTGGAAAGTGCATTGTAAACGTTATCCGAGTTGCTTTCGTAGTTAAAGCCGCCATCAATAATGATTGCACGACCGTCGGAAAGCTTGATAACGTAGCACATACCAATCATCGGGTTGCCGGTGTCGCCAAGTCCGCGCTCTACGCCAACCTGAACCATAGTCAATTCACCCGTTCCGGTTGTCTCATTGGCGGTAAGAGTTGCCAAAATGGCCGCCAGTTCGCCCTCTTCGGGCTTTTCGTAGAGGATGCGCATCTCTTTTTGTGCGGACTTCCAATAGAGCGTTACCAGCTCTGTGCCATTGGTAAAGAGCAGAGTTTCAAACTTTGCACCTGCAACGGGGGTAACCGCAACAGAACGGAAGCCTGCGGAGATAAATGCAGAAACGATGCCTTCTTTATCGGTAACGTTCTTGAAAACAACCTCGTATGTGCCAAAGGTGCTCTCAAAAATTTGTGCATTTGCATCAAGGGCTTTGATAACGTCGCTTGCTCCCACTTCGGGAATGTAGAGCCAATCATCGAGTTTTTCATTGGCTTTTACAGTAACCTTACCCTTTGCAAAGTGGAATACGGTTGCCATTTCGGTTTGGTCGGAGGAAGCAATATAGGTAATCAAGCCGTGACCGTTATCGATCATGTTGATGCCATTGTAGCCGTGCAGAGATTTGATGTTGGCAAAAGCCGAATAAGTAGAGCTCTCGGCAATATAGTTGTGGCCGGTTTCCATGGTTGCGGTAAAGCGGCTCAAAAGTTCTTGCGTAAAGTAACCGTTAGCGGTGGGAGCATCGCCTCTTGCAACAATAAACGCCATTTGGTTATCCTTGTTGTAGGGGTAATCAAACAGAATTGTCCAACGGCCGTTGCCGGTGTTTGTCATGTCGTTGGAAATACGTGTGCCCAAAGGCAGGGCTACCAATTTAGCACCGGATGCTTTGTAGATATTTTCGAGACTGTCCCAAATCCATGCCTCAGCACCAACACCGGTGCTCATACCGTGGTGAGAAAGTTGGAAAATGCCACTCTTATAAGCGGTAGCATTGAACATGCTCCAAGATCTTGCCGCTGCATCGTTGCCTGCGTCACCCAAGCAGAGGAACGCGGTCTCTCCACCGGATACCTTGAAGATCAAGCTATTGTTGTTGTAGTAATCGATGGGAGTTTCTTTGTTCCACAACGTGTCGGGAGTGTAAAGCATGCTAACCGTTGCGTTGCCAAAGTAATAATTCAAGCCCGTGTGGGGATTGATGTGAGTTGCATTGGGGAACTCTTCCTTGCACATTTGGTAGAAAGCTGCTTCGCCTGCTGCACCAACCAATCCAACGTCAGCAGAAACTTCACCGTTGGTGGGGAATTGATAGAGGAAATTCTTAACCTCAACCTTATCACCGTAAAGCGGAGCAAAGTTGTTCAAAATGCCGTTGTGGTCACCGTGAGCGTGGGTAAAGATCCAAGCCTCGATAACGTATTGCTCGTCTGCGTTTTGAGCAATCTCCATTTTTACAAGAGAATTGTAAAGGTTTTCGGCACACTCGTCATAATAGTAACCGCCGTCAATAACGATGGCGTTGCCGTTTTCAAGCTTGAAGATGTAGCACAAACCGATCATCGGGTTATCAACAGCTTCGCCTCTTTCAACACCAATTTGCGCCATGGTTACAAAGCCCTTGCCTGTGGATGCGTTCTTTTGCAGAGCGGAAAGAGCCGCGGCGTCTGCCTTTTCCCAAATGATGCGTACCTCTTTGGACTCCGAAATCCAATAGACGGTAACAAGCTCATCACCTTTTGTCAAAAGGTAAATATCAAATTTAGCGCCCTCTACCTCATCAACGTCGAGACGTGTGTAGCCCTCTTGCCAAAAAGCATTGAGCGTATCATAAATTGCCTCTACGTCTACAAAGATCGCCTCGTAGCAATCAAAGGTTGCCTCAAATTGCTGCGCAGGATTGAGAGATGCAACGATATCCGTCGCCATCTTTGCGGTGGGAGCCGCAGGATTGTCGAAATCCGGAATCGGCTCTTGTGGAGGAGCGACGGGTTCGGTAGTGGGTTCCGTTACGGGTTCCGTTACGGGCTCCGTTGTGGGCTCCGTGGGTGTACCTTGGGTGGTGGTGCTTTCGTTAGTGGTCTCTTGGGGTTCCTTATTTGGGAACAAATTGCAGGAAACCATTGCCAAAAGCATTATAATTGTCAGAAATAGCGCAAGAAATCTTTTCATTTTGATTCTTTCCTTTCCGAAAACTTCCCCATTTTTTGGGGTGGGTATGCCTTATTATAGCACCCCTTTACGTTCTTGTCAATTCTTTTTATTAAAAAACAAATGTTTTTTAATATTTTGTACAAAAAAGACAGGTGATTTTTGGTCACCTGTCCTTGGCTTTTACTTGTTTGAGAACACAAAGGTTCCGCTCGCCGCCTTAACGCGCTCTTGCCCATTGACAAGGTAGTTGCGCGGTGCAACAACGTATCCGTTTGCTTTTTGGGGATAAGTCAGTTGCAATTCGATGCGCTCCCCTGCTCTTTCCCATTTGACCTCAACACGTCCCGCAGGGGCGTTGTAATATGCCTTTGCGTGCTGCAAAGTGGAAGGAAATACAGGACGTATATCGATATTTGCCGCATTTTGCAGGTCGGGGTTGGGGCGGATACCTGCGAAATATTCGATAAACAGCGCCGAAATATCACCCCAGAAATGGTG